>DATHQQ010000578.1:0-21507 GCA_035482595.1 Verrucomicrobiia bacterium | reverse complement strand
AGGCTACCCGAAATCCCGCCGAGCGAGAACCATTTCGCGGCACGATTCCGCGATCAGTGGTTCAATTTCTTTTCATAAAGCTTGGCGTCCACGAGGAAGCGGAACCAGAAGGTCTGGAGCACGAAGAAGATCAGCCCGGGCATGCCGTCGAGGAATCCGAGGCGCAGGACATAGCGGTAGAAAAAGAGGCCGAGCGCGCGCAGGAATAGTGGTGCGCGGTTGTAGCCGCCGCGCAGCGCCCGCTTGCGCTCGATGGGATTGCCCCCGATGCGCCCGGCGATGACGCCGGCGCCGCCGGGCTCCAGAACTTCCCTCACCTCGGCGTCGGACCAGCGGTTGTGCCGCGCCGTCCATTCGCTGAGGCTCATGCGGATATCGTCGATCATCGCCGCATGGATCTGGCGCGTGGGACCGTCGCAGCGGAAATGCTGGTCGTATTTCCGGTCCTCGCAGCGCCCCTTGCCGCTGCGGAAGAGGCGCATATGCCAGATCGGATACATGCCGCCGTGACGGATCGGCCGACCGAGGAAATGCATCAGCCGCGGAATGAAGTACCCGTCGACGTCGGCGGGGAAGCCGGCCTTCAGCACCTTGATCGCCGCCGCGAGCTCGGGCGTCAACCTCTCATCGGCGTCGAGATGAAGCTGCCAGCCATGCTTCAGGGGCAGATTGTCGATCGCCCAATTGCGCTGCTTGCCGTAATCCTCGAAGGGATGGCTGACGAGCCGGGCGCCATGCTCGGCGATGATGGCGAGCGTTCCGTCCGTGCTGCCGGAATCGACGACATGGATATCGTCCGAAACCTCGGCCGCGCTGGCCAGGGTGGCGCCGATCGTGTTCTCGGCATTGAAGGTGAGGATGATGACGGAAAGGGTCATGGGACCGGTATAATCGCGGGGGCCAAGCTTGGTTGCCGCGCCGCATGGTTGCCGAGGGCGGCCGGCGAGTCTAGCTTCTAAAGCGGGTCCGGGCTCGCGGACCCAGGCCAATCCGGAGAGGATCATGAACATCCAGGCACCGCGTCTGCCGATGGGGCCGCTGATCGAGGCGCTGAAGGCGCTGCTGGGCGACCGGCTGTCGGTCTCGGCGGCCGTGCGGGAGCAGCACGGCCATGACGAATCCTATCACGCGACCCTGCCGCCCGACGCCGTGGCCTTCGCCCAGTCGACGGCGGAGGTGGCCGACATCATGCGGCTGGCCGCCCGGCATGGCGCGCCGGTGGTGCCCTTCGGCACAGGCACCTCTCTGGAGGGCCATGTGGCGGCGATCCAGGGCGGCATCAGCATCGATCTCGGCCAGATGAACAAGATCATGGCGGTCAATGAGGCCGATCTCGACTGCCGGGTCGAGGCGGGCGTCACCCGCAAGCAGCTGAACGAGTTCATCCGCGACCGCGGGCTGTTCTTCCCCGTCGATCCCGGCGCCAATGCTTCCCTGGGCGGCATGGCCGCCACCCGCGCCTCGGGCACCAATGCGGTGCGCTACGGCACCATGCGCGAGAATGTGCTGGGCCTCACTGTCGTGCTGGCCGACGGCTCGGTCATCCAGACCGGCGGCAGGGCGCGCAAATCTGCGGCCGGCTACGATCTCACCCGGCTCTTCGTCGGCTCCGAAGGGACGCTGGGCGTCATCACCGAGATCAATCTGCGCCTCTACGGGATTCCCGAGGCGACCTCGGCGGCGGTCTGCGCCTTCCCCGATCTGGGCTCTGCCGTCGACACGGTGATCCAGACCATCCAGAGCGGCATCCCCGTCGCCCGCATCGAGCTCCTGGACGAGGTCCAGATGGATGCCATCAACCGCTATTCGAAGCTCGACTATGCCGTGCAGCCGACGCTCTTCTTCGAATTCCATGGTAGCGAGCGCGGCGTGGTAGAGCAGGCGGAAACGGTGCAGGCCATCGCTGGCGATCATGGCGCCGGGGATTTCCGCTGGGCGACCCATGCCGAAGACCGCAATCGCCTCTGGCAGGCGCGCCACGACGCCTATTATGCCGGGCTGGCGCTGCGCCCGGGCTCCAAGGGCTGGCCGACAGATGTCTGCGTGCCGATCTCGCGGCTGGCGGAATGCATCCTGGAGACCAAGCGCGATGTGGTGGAGGCGAAGCTTCTCGCGCCCCTCGTCGGCCATGTGGGCGACGGTAATTTCCATCTGAGCTTCATCATCCATCCCGATGACCCGACCGAAATGGCCCGCGCCCAGGCGGTCAACGACCGCATGGTCCATCGTGCGCTCGCCATGGGCGGCACCTGCACCGGCGAGCATGGCATCGGCTCGGGCAAGATCGCCTGCCTGGAGGAGGAGCATGCCTCGGCCATGCCGGTCATGCGCCTCATCAAGCGGGCGCTGGATCCCGACAACCGGATGAATCCGGGCAAGGTGCTGCGGCTCAACTGAGCAGGAGCCGCTCGACGAAGACGAGGTCGAGCCAGCGGCCGAATTTGCGGCCGACTTCCGGCAGGCGCCCTACCTCCCGGAATCCTAGCGTGGCGTGGAGGGCCAGGGAGGCGCTGTTGCCGGCCTCGATCCCGCCCACCATGGCGTGGAGGCCCAGGGTCTGGCCGCGCTCGATCAGGGCAGCGAGCAAAGCGGCGCCGATGCCCCGGCGACGGGCCGGCCCGTCGACGTAGACGGAGTGCTCCACGGTCTTGGCATAACCCTCCCAGGGCCGGAAATCGCCGAAGGAGGCGAAGCCCAGCATCCGGCCGGCCTCCTCGGCCACCAGCACGGGAAATCCGCGCCGCTGGCGCTCGTCGAGCCAGGCGCTCCGGGCTTCCAAAGTGGTCGGGCTCAAGGTCCAGACCGCCGTCGTATCGGCGATGAGCTCGTTCAGGATCTCCGTCATGCGGGGGAGGTCTGAGGTACCAGCATCTCGAATAAGGAGGCTCATGGTGGGCTCCCTAAGGGGGTGGGCTCCATAAGACAGGGTGACCGGCATGATTGATTCCACTATATTGGATTTATGTCCACAAAAATGACGGGCCATCTGGACCGCCGCCTGGCACTGCGGATTCGCGCCGAGCGGGAAAGCCGCGGCTGGTCGCTGGAGGAGCTGGCGGGACGCTCCGCCGTGTCCCGGGCCATGATCAGCCGGGTCGAGCGGGGCGAGAGCAGCCCGACGGCCGCCCTTCTGGGCCGGCTCTCCGGCGCCTTCGGCCTCAGCCTCTCCCGGCTGCTTGCCCGGGCCGAAGCGGCCGAAGGGGGCCGGCTCGCGCGCGCAGCCGACCAGAGCCTCTGGCGCGATCCCGCGACCGGCTTCCGGCGCCGGGCGCTCACGCCGATCGGCGAAAGCGGGACGCCACCGCTGGAGCTGGTCGAGTCCGAGCTGCCGCCGGGTGCGGAGATCGCCTATCCGGCGGCCGCCTATGCCTTCATCCAGGATCAGCAGATGCTGGTGCTCGAGGGCCGGCTCAGATTTCGCCAGGGCGAGGAGGTCCATGACCTCGCCGCGGGCGATTGCCTTCGCCTAGGTCCGCCCGCTGATTGTGTCTTCGCCAATCCCGGGAAGGTGCCCTGCCGCTACCTCGTCGCCGTACTGCATCGCGCCGCCTGAGAGCCGGGCGGGGCGAGGAACCGATTGCTTAATGGAATGTTATGGCGTGAGGGACTATCCCAGGTGCCCCCGGCGCCAAGCGATTAGGGCGCCAAGCGATTCCGGCGCCAAGTGATCCGGGCGGGAGCTATGTCTTATCCGTGCTGTCTTCGAGCTTCTTGCCGTCGAGCGCCTTGTCGTCCTGACGCCGCTGCAGCCGGTCCTGAGCCGTCTGCGCCTTGTTTCTGCCAAATTTTTCGCGGTTGATCTCGGCTTCGCGCGTTTCGGACGCCCGCTGCTTCGTCTTGCGATATTTGTTAAGGTTGACGACGTCGCCCATGAGTGCCTTCCCACGCTTCGTCCGGCCCGCGATGCATCGAGACGGCTTCGCTGCTCGTTGTAACCACCGTAGTTTCGTAACTACCGTAGCTTCGCTGCGCGCCGTTACAACGGCGCCGCCGCAACAACCGCAGCTTTGCTGCTCGATGCAACTGCAGAGTCATTTAGCGCAAAGGGCCGCCATGTCAATTATCCGATCATCCATTCTCGGCAGGTGTTGAGATGCTGAAGAAAATTCTGATCGGCCTCGGCGTGGTCGTCCTGCTGCTGGTGGCCGCGGTCCTGGTGGGGCCGCGCCTCGTCGACTGGAATGCCTACAAGCCGCGCGTGATCGAAGCGGTGCGCAACGCGACGGGCCGCGAGCTCGCGATCGACGGCAACATCTCCGTCAGCCTGCTGCCGACGCCGACCCTCTCCGTTGCCGGCGTCCGGCTCGCCAATCTCCAGGGTGCCAGCGCGCCCGATATGGCGCGGCTGAAGTCGCTCGACATCAGCGTCGCGCTGATGCCGCTGATCAGCGGCAATGTGCAGGTCACCAAGGTCACGCTGGTCGATCCCGTGGTCGAGCTGGAGCGGCTTCCTGACGGGCGCGTCAACTGGCTCTTCGCGCCCACGGCCAGCGCACCGGCGAGCGGCGCGGTGCCGACGCAGCCGGCCACCGGATCGCCGGGACCGGGCGGGAGCCTGCCCTCGATCTCCGTCGATAATTTCGGCATCGTCAACGGCACGGTCATCTACCGCAGCGGCCCCACCGAGGAGAAGATCGAAGCCTTGAACGCGGCGGTGGCGGCCCGCTCCCTCACCGGGCCCTTCACGGCCAAGGGCGACGCCAAGCTCGCCGGCATCCTGGCGCATTTCGATGCCGCCGTCGGCCGCCTCGGCGTGGGCCCGACGGACCTTCAGCTCCTGATCAACATGGCCGGCGACGCGGCCATCCTGAAATTCGACGGCACCGCCGATCAGGCGGCGGCGACCCTCAAGGGCAAGCTCGACGCCAAGATCGCCGAGCCGGGCGTGCTGCTTCAGATCGCCGGCGCCCGAGGCCTGCCGCCGGCGCTGACCAAGCCCTTCACCCTCACCTCCAGCATCGATGCATCGGCCAAGTCGATCGAGCTGCCCGACCTCGCGCTCTCCCTCGGCGATGACAAGGCGACGGGCAATATCGCGGTACAGCTGGGCTCGCCGGTGCTGGTCGATGCGTCGCTGGCCTTTGGCCGGCTTGACCTCGACAAGCTCCTGCCCGAAATCCAACCCGCGCCGCCGGCCGAGGCGCCCAGCGGCGTGGCCGCCGCACCCACTGCCTCCGGCACGGCGCCAACGACCCCCGCCGCCCCGGCGGCTCCGGCGCCTATCGCCGCCGGCTTCCTGCTCCCGCCCGGCATCGCCGCGTCCCTCCATGTGTCGGCGGAGTCGATCGTCTACCGCCAGGCGACCATCGCCCATCCGACGCTCGTCGCCCATCTCGCCGATGGCGAGCTGGAGATCAAGCAGTTCTCCGCCAATCTGCCCGGCAGCTCGGACGTCAGCCTCTCCGGCACGGTGGCGAGCAAGGACGGGCTGCCGCAGTTCGTCGGGGCGGTGCAGGCGAAATCGACAAACTTCCGCGAGCTGATCACCTGGCTGGGCGCGCGCATCCCGCCGCTGGCCGGCGACCGGCTGCACAACTTCACCATGACAAGCCGCATCATCGCCTCGCAGCGGCAGGCCGAGCTGGCCGATCTCGATGTGAGGCTCGATGCCACGAGGATCCAGGGCGGCGTCAATGTCGCGCTGCCCGATGGCACAACCCGTCTGAAGCCGGGCTTCGGCATCGGTCTGGCCGTCGACAGTCTCGATCTCGACAGCTACATGCCGGTGCCGGGGAGCACCGCGCCAAGCGGCGCCGCCATCGGTGGGGCGACCACAGCCGCGGCGACGGGCGGCGCCGTCACCAGCGCCGCCGCCGTGCCGGCGAAGAAGGCCTCGCCATTGGCGGCCCTGGCGCCGCTGGCCGATCTCGACGCCAATTTCGACTTCCGGGCGGGGACTCTCACGCTCAATCACCAGCCCGTCCGCGGGCTGCATCTGCAGGGCACGCTCTTTGGCGGCAAGCTCACGATCGCCGATGCCAGCGCCAAGGACATCGGCGGCGGGCAGGGCACGATCTCGGGCAGCATCGTCAGCCTGGCCAAGGACCCGCGCTATGATCTGAAGCTCGACCTGGCGGCCCCGGATGCATCCCAGGTCTTCCAGCTCGCCGGCTTCGGCAAGAGCCAGCCGGGCAAGCTCGGCGCTCTCAAGGTGAATGGCGCGGTCAAGGGCGGCGCCGATGATGTCGATTTCGATCTCGCCTTCGCCGTGACCGGCGTCGGCGTCCAGGGGGCAGCCAAGGGCAATGCCCAAGGCCTTCAGGGCGGAATTCCCCGGGTGAACAGCACGGTCAGCGCCAGCGCCAAGAATGCCGGCCCGCTGTTCCAGCTTTTCGGCATGCCCGCCGCGGCGGCGGCCAAGCTGGGCACGCTCAATCTGTCGGGCGTGGCGAAGAGCGGCCAGGATTCCGTAGATTACAACCTCGTCCTCGATCTTCCCGGGATCGGGGGCAAGGGGAATTTCCAGGGCCAGGTGGTCTCGCTCAGCAAATCGCCGCGGGTGACGACCACTCTGAAGTTCGACGCCGCGCAGCCGGGACCTCTGCTGGCGCTGGCTGGCTTCAGCGGACCGGGCGCCGACAAGCTCGGCGCCATGAGTCTCGCCGGCAAGGCGAATACGGCCCCGGATGTCATCAACTACGACCTCACCCTCGACATGCCCGGCATGGGGGGCAAGGGCGCCTTCCAGGGCCAAGTCACCGCGCTCTCCTCGAAGACGCCGCAGGTGGCGACGAATCTGAAGCTGGATGTGGCCCAGCCCGGCCCGCTGCTCTCCCTGGCCGGCGTCAACGGCGCCACCGCCGGCAAGCTCGGCGCGCTCGGCATCTCCGGAAGGCTCGACGGCGGCGTCAATGCCATGAAGCTGAACCTCAATCTCGCGGCTCTCGGCGGCACCTCGACGGTGCAGGGCACCGTCGCCGCCGCCAAGACGCCCGTCGCCTTCGACCTGACGATTGCCGCCAATCATCCCAATGCCGCGGCCCTGATGAGCGCGGTCCTGCCGAATTTCCGCGGCGGCGGCGGCAATCCCGGGCCCTTCAAGCTGAATGCCCATGTCGCCGGCGATGCGCGCAAATTCGCCCTCAACAATTTCGCCCTGCAATCCGCCAATAACGATCTGAGCGGGACCGGCACGATCGGGCTCGGTTCGCGCCCCTCGGTGCAGGGCAGCTTCGCCAGCAACAACTTCAATCTGGGGCTGCTGACCGGCGGTGGCGGCGGGGGCGGCCAGATGGCGCCGGCACAAGGTGGTGGTCAGGGCCAAGCCGCACAGCAGGTCCCGCAGCCTCAGCCGCAGGCCGTTCCGGGCGGCGGCCATTGGTCGCGCCAGCCGATCGATTTCTCCGCCCTCGACAAGATGGATGCGGCGCTCGACTACAAGGCCGGCCATCTCTATTCCGGCACGACCCGCATCGACAATCTGGTGGCCAAGATCAATCTCGCCGCCGGCGTGCTGGCGATCCAAAACCTGAGCGGCCAGGTCTATGGCGGCAGCTTCACCATCCAGAACGGCCGCGTCGTCAGCCGTGGCACGCCCAGCATCAGCGGGCGGGTGATCACCTCGAATCTGGAGATCTCCCAGCTTGTCAGGACCGGCTCGGTCAAGGGACCGGTCTCGGTCAATGCCGATCTCGCCGGCACCGGCGCCTCGGAGGCCGCGATCGTCGCCTCGCTGCAGGGGAAGGGAAAGATCGCGGGCCGCGTGACCATCCTAGGCACCGCCGAACAAGCCGCCGGCACGGCGCTGCTCAATGTGCTCGGCAAGCAGCTCTCGGCTGTGCGCGGCATCACCGGCGCCCTCAGCACGGCGGTCAATCTCTTCGTCGGCCGTCCGAGCGACCTGGCAGGAGATTTCAGCGTGACCCGCGGCGTGGTGACGACGCAGAATCTGACGGCGACCAATCCGCAGGCCCGCGCCTTGGTGCACGGCGATCTTCAGCTGCCGCCTTGGACCATGACCATGCTGGCCGACATCTATCAGCTGCCGCAGACGGCCAAGCCCGTCATGACGGTCAGTCTGCAAGGGCCCATCGACAAGCCGAATGTCGGCATCAAGGGCGGCAGCTTCCAGCAGCAGAATCAAGGCGGACAGCAGCAGACCAATCAGAGCGGCAATCCGCTGCAGCAGCTTCTGCAGGGCGGGCAGCAACAGCCGCAAGGCGGGCAGGGCACCAAGACCGATCCGCTGGCCCCGCTGCTGCAGCAGCTCTTGAAGAAGACGCCTTAGAGCTCCCCCGGCCATTCTCGCTTTCGCGGGAATGACGATGGCGATGGTGTCTTCTGCCTTACTGCGTCTTCACCGGCGGCACATAACCCGGCAAAGTGACGCGATAGACCAGCACCACAGTATCGACATCCTTGCCCGAGGCATCGGCATAGGGCTTGCCCTGCATCGAGCCGTGCTGGGTGATGAAGTCGTTGTCGCTGCCCACCAGCAGGAAATAGTCGTCGGGCGCGGCGGCGTCGCCGACCGGCAGCAGCGCCAGGCTCTCCCATTTCTCGTAGAGGTCGCTGGGGTCCTGCGGCTCGCCGTTGTGCAGGCCGAAGCGGTTGAGCTGGGCATTGTCGTTGATGTCGATGAAACGGGCATATTCGGCGGGCGTCACCGAGGGATCGAGCTCGCCTTTCGGCGCCACCGGCTTGGCGCCGTCGAAATCGGTGCCGGCGATATTGGTCGCCCCGGCGATGCTGATGAGATCGACGCTGCGATAGACGGAGGCCGGCTCCGGCGTGGCGAAGCCCCGGCCGCTGTCCCGGGCGATGAGCAGGAACCGCTTGTCGTTCAGGGCGAGAAGCTCGCTCTGGGCTGCGACCAGCGTCTTGCCTTTCTTCGGATCCTTGAAGCGCGGCAGCTGGACGACATATTCGCCGGTGAGCTTCGGCGCTGCCGGGTCGGCGATGTCATAGGCGAGCAGGCGGGTGTTGAAGCGGGTCGGGCTGGCGCCGCCATTGCCGCCGTCCTGGATCAGCGCGCTCTGGAGCAGGACATAGAGATGCTCGTGGTCCGGCCCGAGGGCGAGACCCTCGAAACCCTGATTGTTCTGGCGGCCCGATTCCGGATTGGCCGGCTTCGGCCCCGGCGTGCCCTTCGGCGGATTGTTCGAGGCGAAGCTTTCGACCCCCTTGCGCATCGGAATGAAGGCGGCCGGCGGGCGGATGGCGCCCAGCAGCTTGCCGTCGGGCCCGTAGTGATAGACATAGGGGCCGTATTCGTCGCTGACCCAGAAGCTGCCGTCGGCGAGATGGACGACGCCTTCGTTGTCGAGGGTGATGCGGCCATTGGCGACCGGCAGATCCGGGAAACCATTGGCCGCCTTGCGCACATCGGTCGGATCGAGGCCCGTGGTCGGCGTCCCGTCAGCCTCATGCATCAGGATCGAATCCTTATAGGCGAGGCCCAGACCCGATTGCTGCTTTGGACCCTCCGCCCCGTAGTCGGGTGCGAGCTTGATGTCGAAGACCTGCAGGCGCCCCTGGAAATCCAGCGTGCCTTCCGTATTCCAGCCGCGATCCGGCAGCATGTAGAGCGTGCCGACGTAGCTGTCCCCGTCGCGCTTCCAGGAGGCGAGGTCGGCGGCCATGCCGGAGCCCATGCCGCCCAAGGTATCGCCCTGCTTATCCTTGGCATCGGCGGGCAGCCGGCCCACCGCCACTAGCCCCTTGTTGACGAAGCTTTGCCCGTCGAAGCTGACCGACTGCGCTCGGGCGGGTAGGGTGGCGAAGAACAGGATAGCCGCCGCCGTCAGCGGCAGCAGGCTCGATTGCCGGGATTTCCTTGCGGGGCCGTTGAATTCGAGCTGCATCGGGTATGCCTTTCCCTGCCGTGGCCGAAGTTAATCGGCGGAAAGGCTAGTGGCGGTCGGTTACATCCGTGCGACAGCGCAACTGCCGCGATCAGCTTTCTCGCGTCTTGGCAGCCTCCGCCAGCAGGAAGACGCGCAGCGCGCTGGAGAGATTGCGGCCCGCGCCCGCCGGCTGCTCGCGGGCGCGATCGACCTCGCCGATGAGCCGGGCCTGGGACCAGCCGCGGCGCGCGGCCGCGGCCTCCAGCGCCGCCCAGAATTCCGGCTCCAGGGAGATGCTGGTGCGGTGGCCGGCGATGCTGACCGACCGCTTGCTGAGGGGGCCTGCTATGGGCGCGCTCCGACCATGTCCTGCGGGCGCACCCATTGATCGAACTGCTCGGGGGTCAGGAGGCCCAGCGCCACGGCCGCTTCCTTCAGGCTCGTCCCCTCCTTATGAGCCTTCTTGGCCACCTTGGCGGCATTGTCATAGCCGATATGCGGATTGAGCGCGGTCACCAGCATCAGGGACTGGCGCAGCAGCTCATCGATCCGCAGCCGATTCGCCTCGATGCCGATGACGCAATTGTCGGTGAAGCTGATGCTGGCATCGGCGAGCAGCCGGCAGGATTGCAGCAGGTTGTAGATCAGCACCGGCTTGTAAACATTCAGCTCGAAATGTCCCTGGCTGCCGGCGACCGTGACGGTGACGTGATTGCCCATGACCTGGGTCGCCACCATGGTCAGCGCCTCGGCCTGGGTCGGATTGACCTTGCCCGGCATGATCGAGGAGCCAGGTTCGTTCTCCGGCAGCAGCAACTCGCCGATGCCCGAACGCGGGCCGGAGCCGGCAAGACGGATGTCGTTGGCGATCTTGGTCAGCGAGACCGCGAGCGTGTTGAGCGCGCCGGAGGCCTCGACGATGGCGTCATGGGCGGCCATGGCCTCGAATTTGTTGGGGGCGGTGACGAAGGGCAGGCCCGTCAGCCGGGCGGTCTCGGCGGCGAAACCCTCGGCGAATCCGGGCTTGCAATTGAGCCCGGTGCCCACGGCGGTGCCCCCCTGGGCCAAGGGGTAGAGATGCGTCAGGCAGGCCTCGACCCGCTCGATGCCCAGCGCCACCTGGGCGGCATAGGCGGAGAACTCCTGGCCGAGGGTGATGGGCGTGGCATCCTGGAGATGGGTGCGCCCGATCTTGACGATATCGGCGAACTCGGCGGATTTTTGGGCCAGCCCCTGAAGCAGATGCTTGAGCGCCGGAATCAGCTTGTGGCGGATCTCGAGCGCCGCGGCGATATGCATGGCGGTGGGAAAGCTGTCGTTCGACGACTGGCCCATATTGACGTGATCGTTGGGATGCACCGGGGATTTGCCGCCGCGCTTTCCCGTCAGCACCTCGTTCGCCCGGCCGGCGATCACCTCATTGGCATTCATATTGGTCTGGGTGCCGGAGCCGGTCTGCCAGACGACCAGCGGGAACTCCTCGTCGAGCCTGCCGGCGGCGACCTCTGCGGCGGCGGCGGCGATGGGCTTGCCGATCTTGGGGTCGAGGGCGCCCAGCTTCATATTGGTCTCGGCGGCCGCCTGCTTCAGCAGGCCCAGGGCATGGATCAGCGGCAACGGCATGCGCTCCCCGCCGATGCGGAAGTTCTGCAGCGAGCGCTGGGTCTGGGCGCCCCAATAATGCACGACGGGCACCGCGACCTCGCCCATGGAATCGGTCTCGATGCGTGTCTCCTCGGCGGCCATGCCGAACCCTCCCTCGAAAAATGCGCGGCAGTATTAGCCCGGAACGCGGACCGGAACCATAGTCCGCCGGCGGGGGAAGCTATTTCGGCGGCCGGCGCGGGCGCCGCATCTTCTCGGCGCGGGCACGCGCAGCCGCGCGCACCGCTTCCCTCGTCCAGCGCCAGAGCTCCTGGGGATCCTCGATGACGTCGGCGGGCGCCTCCCAGAAGGAAAGTGCCACCTGCCGGCCGCGGCTGCTGTAGGTGAAAGGCGCCATGCCGGCCGCCGCGAAGGCGGGCTGGCTCAGCTCATCGGCTTTCAGATAGAGGGTCTCATCGGCGATGATGCCGATGAAGAGCCCGTCGAGATAGAGGCCGTGGCCGCCGAACATGCGGCGGCCTTGGGGCTGGCCGATGGGAGCCAGCTGATCGAGAAGATACTCGAGAAGGGCGCTCGGCGCGGGCATGGCAAGAGTTTAGCGCAAACGGCTGGCGGCGGAGCGCTTCTCGCGCCCCGCCATCTTGCCGGTCGTCACACCGTTACATCGGCAGGCCGTGCCGATCCAGCGGCGGCAGGCCGATGTCGCGGCGCAGCCGGTTGTCACCCTGGAAGAAGGGTGGCGCCTGGCCTTTCCGGCGGCGTTTCGGCCGCCGGCGCGGGCTTCCCGCGAAGGATGCGGCATGCGTCATGCTGGACGCGCGGGCACCCGACACATGGCCGACGAGGGACAGTATCAACTTATAGAAACTCGGCATGATCTTCTCCTTTCGGCCCCCGCGGATGCGAAGCCCGTTGCTGACGGTTGGCAGTTGTGGAGACGGGTCCTCTCGCCGGCGACGAAAAGGCGATGAGTCCTCCGCCGGCGAGGAACGCCGTCGGAATCACATCCGGTCTGTCGTCAGAAGATCGCTTTGATCAGTCGAGGAAGAGCGAGGGAATCGAACGCCCGTTCGGCGCTCGCCGACGAAGACCCGTCAGGCTACGAAGTAGCCCCAATCGATATGAAGCATGGTCATCATCGCTCCTCCCTCATTATGAGTGCGAAGCGTAGGTTTCTAAAAGGGAAGTGCCTGCGGGTCAACGGCCAAGCCGCGCCGCGCGGGATTTCCGCGCGCACTGTGTCGAGAGCGCAACAGCTTCTGCGGGTTGTTGTTTATTTCTTGCTGAATGAGCGGCTGAACTTTTGCGAAGCAATCCCGGCGCCTGCGACGATCCTATTTCTTCCGAAACGAATCGAGCGCCACGACCTCGCCGCTCTTGGGCGAATCGCCGGTGGCATCGCTCGTCAGCAGGGCGGGTGCCTCCGGCCGCTTCTCGGGCTTCGCCGTCACCGTGGCGCGGGGCTTGCCGTCGGCGGCGCCCTCTTCGTCATCGGTGGCCTCGAACTGGAGCCCGAACTTGACCGAGGGGTCGGCGAAGCGCGTCACGGCCTCCAGCGGCACGGTCAGCCGCTCATGGCGCCCCCCAAAGCTGAGGGTCACCGCGAAGCGCTCCTCCTCCACCGTCAGGTCCCAGAACTGATGCTGCAGGATGATGGTCATTTCCTGGGGGTATTGCTGGCGCAGCCAGTCGGCGATGCCCACGCCTGGCCGCTCCGTGTGGAAGGTGATGTAGAAGTGATGCTCCCCCGGCAGGCCGCGCTGCGCCGCCTCGATCAGCGCCTTGCGCACGACGCTGCGCAGCGCATCCTCGACCATGCGGTCGTATCTCAGCCAAGTCTCCGCCATCGGCGACGCCTCTCCCGCCACAAAACACCCTGATTTTCTTCTCGCGCAAGCTCCCGGATCGTTGGCCGGAAGTTGGGGGGCTTTCTGTTGCCCGGCGCCCCCCGGACCGCGCTTACCTATTAGGCAGCGAGAGCCAAACGGTTGTTGTCGTTGGCACTTCTAGGTTGGCCCGATAACGGCGGTACCATGCCGGACGAAAACCATGCCTTTACCACGCGCGTCGATCCTGTTTCGCCCCCATGGACGGCCGAGATCCCTCGGCCGAAGAGAATGGTGGAGGCGCCGGGTACTGCCCCCGGGTCCGCAACGCTTATGCCACAAGGCGTTTATCGTCATAGTCGGTTACCCGACATCTGAAATATAAGTGTCTTGTCGGCGAATCGAAAGGGGTGTCTGGAGCGATCATGGCCAGCGAGAAGGAACAGGAGCGGGAAATCGCCGAGCTCAGGGCCGTGGCGACCCCCACCCGGCGTGCCACCGTGCCGGAACTGGAGGAGATCCTCTATACCCCGCTGCCGGTGCTCGACCACGGATTCGTCCGGGTGGTCGACTACATGGGCGATGACGGCGCCATCGTCCAGGCCGCCCGGGTCTCCTATGGCCGCGGCACCCGCAAGGTGAGCGAGGACAAGGGCCTCATCCATTATCTGATGCGCCATCGCCACTCCACGCCCTTCGAGATGTGCGAGATCAAGTTCCATGTGAAGCTGCCGATCTTCGTGGCCCGCCAGTGGATCCGCCACCGCACCGCCAATGTGAACGAGTATTCGGCCCGCTATTCCATCCTCGACAACGAGTTCTATCTGCCGGCCCCCGCCCAGCTCGCCGCCCAGTCCGCCGCCAACCGCCAGGGGCGCGGCGAGGTGCTGGAGGGCGAGGAGGCGGCCCATGTGCTGGAGCTGCTGCGCGAGGATTCGCGACGCCAATACGCCCACTACATGGAGATGCTGAACGAGAGCGAGACGGGCGAGGCGACGGATCCCGGCCGCAGCGGGCTTGCCCGCGAGCTGGCGCGCATGGGCCTCACCCTCAATTTCTATACCCAATGGTATTGGAAGGTGGACCTGCACAATCTGATGCATTTCCTCTCGCTGCGCGCCGATGCCCATGCGCAATACGAGATCCGCGTCTATGCCGATGCGATGGTGGATGTGATGAGGCGCTGGGTTCCCCTCTGCCATGAGGCTTTCGTGCAGCACCGGCTCCATGCCGTGACCCTCTCGGCCGCCGCCCTGGCGGCGGTCAAGCGGATGATCGCCGGCGAGAAGCTGACCCAGGAATCGAGCGGCCTCGGCAAGCGCGAGTGGCGAGAACTGGCGGCCGTGCTGGAGGTGGGGGAATAGGGCGCCGGCCCCGATCCCTCTACTGAATCACGATCCTCGGCG
The DNA here is from genome assembly GCA_035482595.1 of Verrucomicrobiia bacterium. Classification (GTDB taxonomy): domain Bacteria; phylum Pseudomonadota; class Alphaproteobacteria; order Dongiales; family Dongiaceae; genus DASXQK01. The sequence continues at coordinate 6,885 of DATHQQ010000578.1, read as the reverse complement.
CCGCCTTGGCCGGCGCACCCTGGACCTTCAGCCAGACCTGCTCGGCGATGGTGCGATAGGTCTTGGCCGGGCCGCTGTCGGGGGCGGCGACGACGATGGGATGGCCGCCGTCGGAGGTCTCGCGGATCGCCATGTCGAGGGGCAGCTCGCCCAGGAAATCGACGCCGAGCTTCTCGGCCTCGCGCCGGGCGCCGCCATGGCTGAAGATGTCGCTCTGCTCGCCGCAATGGGGGCAGAGGAAATAGCTCATGTTCTCGATGATGCCCAGCACCGGCACATCGACCTTGCGGAACATGTTGAGCCCCTTGCGGGCATCGATCAAAGCGATGTCCTGAGGCGTGGAGACGATGACCGCGCCGGAGAGCGGCACCTGCTGGGCCATGGTGAGCTGGGCATCGCCGGTGCCGGGCGGCAGATCGACGACCAGGATGTCGAGATCGCCCCATTCCACATCGCGCAGCATCTGGTTGATGGCACTCATCACCATCGGCCCGCGCCAGATCATCGGCGTGTCCTCCGGCACCATGAAGCCCATGGACATGACCTTCACGTCGTAATTCACCATGGGCAGGAGCCGGCGGCCGTCGGGCGAGGAGGGGCGGCCGGAGATCCCCATCATCCGCGGCTGCGAGGGGCCGTAGATATCGGCATCGAGCAGGCCGACCCGAAGCCCCAGCGTCTTCAGGGCCAGCGCCAGATTGACCGCCGTCGTCGATTTGCCGACGCCGCCCTTGCCGCTCGCCACGGCGACAATGGCATGGACGCCGGGAATTCCAGGTTTGGCTGCCGGCGGCTGTTGGCCGGGTGCCTGCTGGCCGGGGGCTGCGTGAGCATGGCCCTGATGACCATGGGCGTGAGGGGCGGGTGCCGCCGGGGCCTTGCCGGCCGGCCGCTCGGCGGTCAGCACGGCGGAGACCGAGAGAACGCCGGGCAGGGCAGCGACGGCCTTCTCCGCCTGGGCGCGCAGCCCCTCGAGCTTGGGCGCCCGCGCCCGGTCGACCTCGAGGGCGAAGGCGACATGGCCGCCGCGCAGCGCCAGGCCCGATACCATGCCGAGATCGACGATATTGCCTCCGCGATCGGGATCGGCGATGGTCTTGAGGGCGGCCAGCACCGCGGCCTCGCTTGCCTCGACCATGCTTGAATTCTCCGTCCGGTTGCTGATATGTGCGGGGCCGCCAAGACGCGGCGACGCTTGCGATTCTTCGCAGGCCCCCCTTAAGTAATGACTTCGGTCGCTGTTGGGAAGCGGTCCGGGGGTAGCGGCCGGGTCATTTAGCGACAGCGCGACAGGAGTCTCAGATATGCCGTGGAAGAACCAGTCCGGCGGTGGCGGCGGCCAAGGCCCATGGGGCGGCGGCGGCGGCCAGGGGCCCTGGGGCGGCGGCAACCGGCCGCCGGATCTCGAGGACATTCTGCGCAAGGGCCAGGACCGGGTGAGGCGCATGCTCCCCGGCGGCTTCGGCAGCGGCCGCAGCCTCGCCTTCATCGCCCTCATCGGCGTGGCCCTCTGGCTCGCGACCGGTTTCTATCGCGTCGAGCCCGACGAGCAGGGCGTGGCTCTGGTATTGGGCAAGGTGTGGAAGCTGACCAACCCCGGCCTCAACTACAATCTGCCGGAACCCGTGGGCGAGGTCTTCACGCCCAAGGTCACCCGGGTCAACCGCGTCGAGATCGGCTTCCGCTCCAGCGGCGACAGCAACAGCGATCAGTCCCTCCAGGACGTGCCGGAAGAGAGCCTGATGCTGACGGGCGACGAGAACATCATCAGCATGCAATTCGTCGTCCTCTGGCAGATCAAGGATCCCCTTAAATATCTTTTCGCCATCCGCGATCCCGAGGAGACGGTCAAGAACGTCTCCGAAAGCGTGATGCGCGAGATCATCGGCCAGACCGCATTCGAATATGCGCGGACCCAGGGCCGCGGCCAGATCGAGGGCACGGCGCGCGAGCGGGTGCAGAAGCTGCTCGATGAATATCAGTCGGGCGTGCTGGTCACCCAGGTGGCGATGCAGAACATCGCCCCGCCGGAGGCGACGATCGATGCCTTCCGCGACGTCCAGGCGGCCAGCGCCGACAAGGAGCGCTCGGTCAACGAGGCCCAGGCCTATTTCAACGAGGTCACCCAGCGCGCCGGCGGCCAGGCGCAGCAGATCATCAAGGGGGCGGAGGCCTATAAGGAGCAGACCGTGGCCATCGCCACCGGCAATGCGCAGCGCTTCGTCTCGGTGCTGGGGCAGTACCTCAAGGCCCCCGAGATCACTCAGCGCCGCATCTATCTGGAGACCATGGAGCAGGTGCTGCGGAACATGAACAAGGTGCTGGTGGCGGGCAAGGGTGGGAGCGGCACGGTGCCCTATCTGCCTCTGACCGACCTTCTGAAGTCGCAGACCAACCAGACCCCGCCGCCGCCCGCCAGCGGGGCGGCGACGGATACCAACCCCGCCCCGGGAGCAAACCCATGAACCGCCCGCTGATCGGCATCGTCGTCGGCGTGGTGGTGGCGGCGATCCTGCTGCTGTCGGCGTGCTATGTCGTCCAGCCCTCCGAGCGGGCGCTGGTCCTCCAGTTCGGCAATCCGGTGCGGGTGGACGAGGTCGCGGGCCTCTATTTCAAGATCCCCTTCGTGCAGAACGTCGTCTTCTTCGACAGTCGCGTGCTGAACTATGACGCGCCGGCGGAAGAGGTGCCGACGGTCGATCTGAAGCAGGTGGACGTCTCCTCCTTCGCCGTCTACCGGATCGTCAATCCGCTGCTGTTCTACCAGACGGTGAACAACGAGATCGGCGTGCAGGGGCGCCTCGGCGCCATCATGAGCGCCAATCTGCGCCAGGTCCTGGGCAATGTTTCCATGGCCGCCATCCTCACCCAGCAGCGGGCCCAGTTCATGCAGGAGATCGCGCGGCGGGTGAACGCCGATACGAAGAGCTTCGGCATCCAGGTGATCGACGTGCGCATCAAGCGCGTCGATCTGCCGCCGGCCAACAGCCAGGCCATCTTCCGCCGGATGCAGACCCAGCGCGAGCAGGCGGCCCGCAATGTCCGGGCCGAAGGCCAGAAGGACGCCGTGACCTTGCGCGCCGAGGCCGACAAGCAGGCCGTGGTCATCGTCGCCAATGCGCGCAAGCAGGGCGAGATCCTGCGCGGCGAGGGCGACGGCACGGCCTCGGCGGTCTATACCGCGGCCTATGGCCGCAATCCGGCCTTCTTCGACTTCTACCGCTCGATGCAGGCGCTCACCATCGCCCTGCCCCGGGATACGACCAGCTATGTTGGCCCGCCCGACGGCGATTTCTTCCGCTATTTCCTGGGCAACAGCTACAACCCCGAAGCGCCGCCGGCGCCCACGGCGGGAAGCGGTGCGGCGACGGGCGGCGGAACGTCCGGCACGACCACCTCGCCATAGTCCGGGCGTTCCATGGCGTCCGGCCTCGGCGATGTGCTGACCGCGCTTGGGCTCCTGCTGGTGATCGAAGGACTCACCTTCGCCGCCGCGCCGGAGAGGGCCAAGCGGGCCCTGGCGGCCCTGCTGCTCCAGCCTGCCGGCCTGCTGCGAGCCGTGGGCGTCGTCGCCATGCTGGCGGGGGTGGTGCTAGTCTGGGTCGTCCGGGGATGACCCTTCAAAACCAGGCGCGAAAAACATGGACCGCGGCAGGGCGAAATGGCCTATCTTGCTGACCATGGCCGATGGCCCCGCGCCGGCGCTTGATCGGACACGGAGCCGGCCTAGATCCTGATGACATAGATATTGCAGTCCATTGACCCGTTCAGGACGGACTTTATGGTCCGCCGCTAGGAGTCCCGAGGTGACGTACCGCTCTTTCGCCCGCCTTGCCTTCGCCCCGCTGCTGGCCGTGATGCTCCTGGCGACAGGGCCGGCGGCCTTCGCCCGCAGCGCCCCCGACAGCTTCGCCGATCTGGCGGAGAAGCTGCTGCCGGCGGTGGTGAACATCGCGACCACCACCAAGATCACCGATGCCAATCGCGGCGATCCGGATCTGGAGGAGCTTTTCAAGCAGTTCTTCGATAAGCAGCGCCGCGGCCAAGGCCAGGGTGGCGATCAGAACGGCGACCAGAACGGCGACAACGGCGATCAGAACGGGCAGAACGGCGACAACGGCGGCGCCGACGCCCCGCCGCGCGAGGTCACCTCGCTGGGCTCGGGCTTCATCATCGACCCAACCGGCTACATCGTGACCAACAATCACGTCATCGAGGGCGCCGAAGAGATCACCGTGCGGATGCAGGACAATGTCGAATTCAAGGCGCGGCTGATCGGCCATGATCCCAAGACCGATCTGGCGCTGCTGAAGATCGACGCCCCGAAGCCGCTGCCCTATGTCGAATGGGGCGATTCCGACAAGGCGCGCATCGGTGACTGGGTGCTCGCCATCGGCAATCCCTTCGGCCTGGGCGGCACGGTGACGGCGGGCATCGTCTCGGCCCGCCAGCGCGACATCAACGCCGGCCCCTATGACGACTTCCTGCAGACGGACGCCGCCATCAACCGCGGCAATTCCGGCGGGCCCATGTTCGACGTCGACGGCAAGGTCATCGGCATCAATACCGCGATCTTCTCGCCCTCCGGCGGCAGCATTGGCATCGGCTTTGCCTTGCCGTCCTCCCTGGCCAAGGGCGTCATCGATCAACTCCGCCAATACGGCCATCCGCGGCGCGGCTGGCTCGGCGTGCGCATCCAGAGCGTGACGCCGGAGCTCGCCGAAGGGCTCAAGATGGCCAAGCCCATGGGCGCCCTCATCGCCGCGGTCACCGACGGCGGCCCGGCCGACAAGGCGGGCATCCGCCAGGGCGACGTGGTCGTCAAATTCAATGGCCAGGACATCGACGAGATGCGCCATCTGCCGCGCATCGTCGCCGAGACGGCCTTCGACACCTCCGTCCCGGTCGTGGTCCTGCGCCAGGGCAAGGAGATGACCTTCCAGGTCAAGGTCGGCGAGCTCGACGAGACCGCCGAGGCCAAAGCCTCCGACAGCGGCACCCAGCCGAGCAAGCCCAAGGCGCCGGAGGTCTCGAAGACCATCCTGGGGCTCAGCCTCGCGGAGATGAGCGAGCAGCTCCGCCAGCGCTACAACATCGCCGACGAGGCAGCCGGCGTGGTCGTCCTCAATGTCGATTCGAAGAGCAATGCGGCGGGCAAGGGCCTGAAGGCGGGGGACGTCATTGTCGAGGTCGACCAGAATTCGGTCACCACCCCGGCGGATGTCGAGAAGCGCGTCGCCGTGGCCAAGTCGAACGGCTACAAGGTCGTCACCTTCCTGATCTATCGCCAGGGCGATTTCCAATGGGTGGCGGTCCGGACCGACCAGGGCTGACCTCGGCTCCAGGGTCGATCTCGGCGCCAGGGTCGATCTCGGCCCCAGGGTCGATCACGGCTCGGGGGTCGATCTCGGCGGGGGCCGAGCGCCGGCCGGCGATCGTCGTTGCCGGCCCGACCGCCAGCGGCAAATCGGCTCTCGCCCTGGCGATCGCCCGCGAATTCGCGGGCGTCGTCATCAATGCCGACAGCATGCAGGTTTATCGCGAGCTTCGCATCCTGACGGCGCGGCCGGGGGAGGCCGAACTCGCCCTTGCCCCCCATCGCCTCTACGGGGTTCTGCCGGCATCCGAGCGCTGCTCGGCCGGACGCTGGCGACAGATGGCCGAGGGGGCCGCAATGGAGAGCGGCCTGCTGCCTATCTTCGTCGGCGGGACCGGCCTCTATCTGCGCGCCTTGACCCGGGGCCTGTCCGAGATCCCCGCCGTGCCGGCGGGCGTGGCCGCTGAGGGCAGCGCGCGTCTGGCCGAACGGGGCGCGTCGGGCCTCCATGCCGAGCTCGCGCGCCTCGACCCGGTGATGGCCGGGCGGCTCGCCCCGGGCGACAGCCAGCGGATCTATCGGGCCTGGACCGTGCGGCAGGCGACAGGGCGCTCGCTCGCCGAATGGCAGGCCGCCCCACCCACGGGCGGCTGGCCCAGCCTGACCTTCGTTCTGACGCCGCCGAGGGAGGCGCTCTACGCCGCCTGCGACGCACGGCTCCACCGGATGGTGGAGCAGGGGGCGGTGGAAGAGGTCCGCTCGCTCCTGGCCCTCGGTCTCGATCCTTCTCTGCCGGCCATGCGGGCCGTCGGGGTGCGCGAGCTGGGCGAGGTAATCGCTGGCCGCCAGGACCTCCCCTCGGCGGTCGCGGCCTCCCAGCAGGCCACCCGGCGCTATGCCAAGCGTCAGATGACCTGGATCCGGCACCAGATGCCGGAGGCCCGGATCATCGAAGCGCAATTTTCGGAAAGAATCTTACCGGAAATCTTTAATATTATTCGCCATTTCCTGTTGACCGCTCCGGTATGAGCCTCTAGTTTCCCGCGGCTGCCGCGGGAAGTACTGGATTTTTCGCAATTTATGGCAGCTGCGAAGGAGCGAGCCATGGCTGCAGAGGAACTGACGGGGGCGGGAATCGTCATCAAGGCGCTGCTGGATCAGGGCGTCGAGGTGATTTTCGGCTATCCGGGCGGCGCCGTGCTGCCGCTCTATGACGAGCTCTACAAGCAGAACTCGCTCCGCCATATCCTCGTTCGCCACGAGCAGGCCGCCGTCCATTCGGCCGAGGGCTATGCGCGCTCCACCGGCAAGGTTGGAGTCGTGCTGGTGACCTCGGGGCCGGGGGCGACCAATGCGGTGACGGGGCTGACCGATGCGCTGATGGATTCGGTGCCGATCGTCTGTCTCACCGGGCAGGTGCCGACCCATCTGATCGGCAATGACGCCTTTCAGGAGGCGGACACCACGGGCATCACCCGGCCGTGCACCAAGCACAATTACCTGGTGAAGAACATCGCCGATCTGGGGCGCACGATTCACGAGGCCTTCTATGTCGCGCGCAGCGGCCG
>DATHQQ010000577.1:0-3082 GCA_035482595.1 Verrucomicrobiia bacterium | reverse complement strand
TAGCCGATGGGCCAGTCGATGCCTCTGCCATAGCTCGAGCTCAGGCTGAAATCATGGGGCAGGAAGCGTAGGGATGTGCCCAGCCAATGCCAGGTCGTGCCGCCCACCACCTTGACATAGGTACTCTTGAATTTGTCGGGGCCTTGCTGGCGGTACCAGAAATCCGGATCGTTGGAGATCGGATGCATGGCCTCGGGCGTGGCGGGATAGGGGCACTCCGGCACCTTGATCACCGCGTCGCGATAGCGCTGGGTCGCCTCGCCCCGATCGACCTTGGCGCCGGCCTCGAGGATTGCGACCTTGACGCCGGCCGCGGCAAGCCGTGCGGCCAGCAGCGCGCCGGCGACGCCAGAACCCACGATCACGACATCCGCGACGATATCCTCGGCCATCGCATCAGCCCTGGGGCGGCTCTGACCAGTAGCCCGTATCGCCGCCGCAATCGGCGAAGGGCTTGGTGAAGCTCATAGCCTGCCACAGCAGGGCTTGCTCGAAGCCCCCCACCGTCGGGCCTTGGCCGCTGTCATAGACGCCGGAATACCACGCCGCGACGATGGCATTGGCGAGCTCCGGCTCGGCCTCGCCCGCGACGAGCTTGGCCAGCCCGTCGCCATGGCCCGTGGCGAGGAAGCCGCCGAGGAGCTTGGTGCCCATGTCGGGATCGAGATCGGCCGCTTCCGTGAGCGCCTTGGAGAGCACGAGGAACTGATCGAGGGTGACGGCAGCAGCCGCGTAGAGGGCGGAAGGAAACCCGCCGCCCCCTGCGGCGGCGATGGCGGCCGCCACGCTGCGCAACAGAAGATCGCGGCGGTTGAGGGGTGCCGCCATGGCCTAGCCTCCGGCCCGCAGGAAATCGAAGTCGCAGCCCTCATCGGCCTGGAGTACCGAACGGCCGAAGAGGCGGGCATAGCCACGCTCGGGAAGTGGGGGCAGCGGGGCAGCGCTGGCTTGGCGCCGGGCAAGCTCCGCCTCCTCCACCAGCAGCTCGAGGCGCCGGGCGGGTACATCGAGGCGGATCATGTCGCCGGTGCGAACGAGTGCCAAAGGCCCGCCGACCGCGGCCTCCGGCGCGATATGGAGCACGATGGTGCCGAAAGCCGTGCCGCTCATGCGGGCATCGGAGATCCGCACCATATCGGTGACGCCCCTTGTGGCGAGCTTGCGCGGGATCGGCAGATATCCCGCCTCGGGCATGCCCGGGGCGCCGACGGGACCGGCGTTGCGCAGCACCAGCACATCCTCGGCCGCCACATCGAGATCGGGATCGTCGATTCGCGCCGCCAGATCCTCCACCGATTCGAAAACGACGGCCCGGCCCTGATGGGTCAGCAGCCGCTCGGAAGCGGCGGATTGCTTGATGACCGCCCCACGCGGACAGAGATTGCCCCGCAGCACCGCCATGGCGCCTTCGCGCTTCAGCGGGGCGCCACGCGGGCGGATGACCTCCTGGGCAAAGCGATCGGCCGGCCTGGTCAGGCTATCGCCGAGCGTGCCCCCGCCGAGGGTCGGCGCCTCCAGATCGAGCAGATCGGCCAGTTCGACCATCAGCCGCGGCAGGCCGCCGGCCTCGTGGAAATGCTCCATGTAGAAGCGCCCCGAGGGCTTGAGGTCGACCAGCACCGGGACCCGGCGTCCGAGCCTGTCGAACTCGTCGAGGTCGATGGGATGGCCGGCCCGGGCCGCGATGGCCGACAGATGGATGATCCCGTTGGTCGAGCCGCCGATCGACTGCAGCACCACCATGGCATTGCGGACCGCCCCCGCGGTGACGATCTCGCGCGGCCGCGGGCCGCCGGCGACGGCCATGGCGGCGGCGAGCCGGCCGGCGGATTCCGCCAGGCGGAGGCGCTCGGCATGGACGCTGGGGACGGCGGCGCTGCCGGGCAGCGCCAGCCCCAGGGCCTCGGTGATGAGGGCCATGGTGCTGGCGGTGCCCATCACCATGCAGGTGCCGGCCGAGGGCGCGAGGCGGCCGCTGACTGCTTCGATCTCGGCCGCATCGATCTTGCCGGCGCGGAAGCTGCCCCAGAGGCGGCGACAATCGGTGCAGGCGCCCAGCACCTCGCCCTTATGATGGCCGACGATCATGGGTCCGACGGGGATGACGATCGCCGGCTTGCCGGCGCTTATGGCGCCCATCATCTGGGCCGGCAGCGTCTTGTCGCAGCCACCGACCAGCACCACCGAATCCATGGGCTGGGCGCGGATCATCTCCTCGCTGTCCATCGCCATCAGATTGCGCAGCAGCATGCTGGTGGGGTGGGAGAAGGCCTCATGCAGGCTGATGGTGGGAAAGACCATGGGTAGCGCGCCGGCCAGCAGCACGCCGCGCTTCACCGCCTCGACGATCTTCGGCACATTGCCGTGGCAGGGGTTGAAATCGCTATGGGTATTGGCGATGCCGACGATAGGCCTCTCCAGCGCGTCGTCGGAATAGCCGGCGGCCTTGATGAAGGCTTTGCGCAGGAATAGCGAGAACTCCGCATCGCCATAGCTGGTGAGATCTTTCTTCAACCCGCGCTCGGCCACGATTCCTCCCGGGATATTGCGCCGCCAAAGGTGGCCGAGGCGGCCCGATTGTCAATGGGAGCGGCGTGATGCGGCCCCGGCAAGCTCCACTCTCTCTATCGTCATGGTCGGCGAAGGCCGACCATCCACGACTTACCGACGGACGGGCCGCGGGATGATCGAGCATCGAGACGAGACATCGGGTCCGAGGCAGGCAAACTCGTGGATGGTCGGCCTTCGCCGACCATGACGGCGGGGAACGAGGCTTACTGACCCGCAACCCGTCAATTGCGATAAGGGCGCGCAGCGATCCAGGATAAGCTCCTGTTATCAAACGGATCAGTCTTTTCACTGGTCACGGCCGTTTCAGCCGAAGCTAGGCTGATGCTAGGATCGCCGGACGGCGAACTATAGCCGTTCCCCTTGGGAGGATGGACATGGCGGAGACAGACGCGGTGGAGGGTGCGCGCACGGGCCGCGGTCGCGGCGGGCGCCAGGCACGCCAGGCCCAGCGCTCCGGCGCCGGCGGGGCGCCGATCATCATCCCCGGGATCCGCCGCGCCATCCCGACCTA
>DATHQQ010000576.1:0-4890 GCA_035482595.1 Verrucomicrobiia bacterium | reverse complement strand
GATTTGGTCGTGAATGTCGACCCGTCGGTCATCACGACGTTGATCTCATGGTAGTTGGGGTGGATCTTCTCTTTCATGGCCTGGCTCCCGTGAAGGCGGGAGCTTATAGCGGAGGCGTCAGCCCCTGGCAAGGCCCCTCTGAGAACCCGCCGCAACGGGCAGGAGCAGGGCGAAGAAGGCCGGCAGGGCAACGAGATAGGCGATCGCCGCCACCCATATCAGCGCCTTCAGCCCGAACAGCACGGCGATGAGCGGGACGGCCACCGAGCCGATCACCGAAAACAGCCCGTTGATGCCCCAGGCCCAGAGGAAGAAATGCTCCTTGCCCAGGCGCGAGAGCATGCCCATGCCGGTGGGGAAGGGGAAGCCCATGAGGAAGGCCGGCGGCAGGAGCAAGGCGAGGCAGGCGACGATCCGGAGCCCATAGGGCCAGAGGCCGATGACGTCGAGCACGGGGCCGAGGATGAAGGAATAGGCGATGAGGATCGCGGCGATGGCGAGGAAGATGCGCGGCATGATCACCCGGCAGCGGTCGAGATAGCGCCCCGAGGCGAGGCTGCCCAGGCCGGAGAAGACCAGCATGCCCGTGATGAGCACCGAAGCCGAGACCGTGGGATTGGCCAGAGCGAGGACGAACTTTCCGATCAGCCCGACCTCGATGACGATATAGCCGAGGCCGAGACAGAGGAAATAGATGAGGATGCCCAGCTTGCCGGGCTGGCGGGAGAAGATGCTGCGCCAGCCGAAGACGACGGGGATCAGCAGCAGCACCAGCCCCAGCAGCAGGCTCTCGGCCAGCGTCCCCCAGAGCAGCAGATAGCCCCATTCGTCCGACACGGCGTCCAGCATGCCGAAGACCGCCGGCAGATCGGCGAGCTTCACATAGCCGGCGAAATAGGGGTTGTCGTTGGTCAGCGGCCGGCCGTCGAAGAGGTAGTTGCGCAGCACCTCGGGCTCATGGCCGCTGACGAGCTGGGCAGCGATCATCTTGTAGAGCGCGCCCATGGTGAAATCGTCATGGGTAGCGGCGTTGTCGTTGGGATCGCTGCCGTCCGTCGAGGTCTGGTCGCCGTTCGGGTCGCCGCCATTCGCGCTGTTCTGCCCCGCCAGGAGCTCGGCCCCGAGATTCTCCGACCCGCCCGCACTGCTGCCGGCAGCCGGCGCCGTGGCATCGCCGCCAGCAGCGGCCGGCGCGCTGGAACCCGCGGCTGCGCCGCCCGGGTTGGAGCCCGGCGAGCTGTTGGACGTCGCGAAGAAATTGTCGCGGTAGCGGCTGTAGAGATCGGCCGGCGTCTTGCCGACATAGGCGCGGCCGGGCGCATAGACGACGTCGAAGGCCATGGCCTTGTCATGGGCGTCGAGGGCGGCAATCTCCGAAGCGCTGAAGGCGCCGCGCTGATAGAGCACCGTCAGGGTGCCGAGATAGGTATGGGCGATGTAGAAGCGATCGGCGATCGGGCCCTGATCGACGAGACGCGCCGCCTCGGTCATGGTGGTGAAGAGGCGGATCGCCGATTTCGGCGGATCTTCCTTGTTCCAGATGGTGACTGCGAGGATGCCGCCGGGCTTGAGGGCCCGCATGTAGCTCGCCATGGCCTCGCGGGTATAGCCGTAGTTCTCGAAGATCGTATTGCCGCCGGCGTTGGAGAGGCCGGTGGAATCGGCGAGGCTGAGATCGACGATATCGAAGCTGTCGTGCACCTGGGGCGCATAGAGCCGCCCGGCGAAGGGCACTAGATGTATGCGCGGATTCTCCAGCATATGGCCGGTCAGCGCCGAGATCTTGGGATCGCGCATGGCCTGGAGCACCAGCGGATTGGCCTCGGCCACGGTGACCGAGCTGGCGCCGCTGCGCAGCGCCAGGCTGGTGGAGATGCCGCCGCCGAACTGCACGATGAAGACCGAGGGATTCTGCTTCACCACATAAGGCAGATACATCGGCAGGAAGCGGAAATAGGCGGTCTGATCATCCGGCAGCGCCTTGATGATTCCGATCGGCCCGTCGCCGTCGATGAACATGCCGAGATAGGCGTCGGTCGGCATGCTGGGCAGGTTGATCGCCGCCATGTCGGAGAGACCGGGGGCGAAGTGGAAATAGGAGCTGTGATAGATCTCCAGATCACCGAAGGGGCTCGCCGCCTCGTAGATGCGCTCGGCATCGGGGAAGTGGCGGGCATAGCTGACGCCCTTGTAGGGCGAGCTCTCGATCTGCGGCAGCGCGAAGTTGAGCAGGATGCCCAGCGCGCCGGCCAGCAGCAGGAGGATGAGGCCGCCGACATCGCGTTGCATCCTGAACCAGGCAAGCCCGCTCACGAACCAGAGGCCGAGCGGCACCAGCAGCAGGCGCTCCGGCGGCAGCAGATAGAGCGCGCCCAGGAAGGCAAGCCCGCCCAGGCCCGAGCCCAGGAGATCCGAGAAATAGACCCGCCCGAAGGCCTTCTGCCCGCGCAGGAAGGCCAACCCCAGGAACACCGCCCCCGGCAGGAACGGCGAGAAATAGAGCAGGAAATTGGCCAGGAGCCGGAGCTTCTGCTGCGGGTCCGACACCAGGAAGATCGGGTTGAAGGGCACCATCTGGGCGAGGCCGTTGGCCGCGGCCAGCAGCGGCCCGAAGGCCAGCAGGCAGATCTTGGCGAGGAGATCCTGATTGGCCTCGATCCGCGCCTTGCCGACGCACATCACCGCCGAGGCGATGCCGAATCCCAGCATGGCGATGGAGATCACCAGCGAGCCGAAATGGGCCCAGCTGGCGATGGAGAAGATGCGCATGACCGCGATCTGCAGCGCGATGATCGCGCCGGCGATCAGCCCGACGGAGAGATAGAACAGGACCGGCGTGGCGGTCGGGCTCCAGCCGCCGGCACCGGCGCGAAGGGCGGGGCTTTCAGCTGTCATTGGTGAACCACGGGCAGGAGATCGACGCAGCATGCGTGGTTCTCTCAACCGTCATGGTCGGCGAAGGCCGACCATCCATGAGTTTGCCGCCGCTGGGCTGGGCGTTTCGGACGCTTCCACAGACGATCGCTCTAATTCGGCGAACGCGAAGGCGTGGATGCTCGGGACAAGCCCGAGCATGACGAGAATGGTGGCAACGCCTCGCGATATCGCGTCCTGACAAACGACGTGACAGCAGATGGCGACGAATCATCGGGTTTGGCCCAGTCAAACGCGTGGATGGTCGGCCTGCGCCGACCATGACGGTTGAGAGAGAGTGGCTCGCCGACGGAAAAATCCGACCATGGCGGCCTTGTGCCACGGCTTTCGAGTCGAGACCAAGGGGTCTCGTTTCACAAAGCCGTGCCTGCCGTGGCCGCGCCGCCTGCTACCAGGTGCCGCCGCCGGCCTTGGTGAAGGGCACGAAGTTGACGATCTTGCCGTTGTAGATGTCGCGCCGGGTGACGGTCATGTTGCCGGCCGCATCGACAACCTTCTTCACCTCCAGCACATGCTGGCGGCCCGGGGGCCCGATGGGAATCACCATGATGCCGCCCGCCTTCAGCTGCTGCAGCAGCGGCGGCGGGATATGGTCGATGCCGCAGGTGACGATGATCTTGTCGAAGGGCGCGGCCTCGGCCCAGCCGAAATAGCCGTCGGCGATCTTGGTATGGATGTTGGAGAACTCGGGATAGCCCGCCGCGACCAGGCGCTCGTAATTGGCGGCGCTGCGCTTGCCCAGGGGCTCGATGATCTCGATGGTATAGGACTGGTCGGTGAGGTGGGAGATGACCGCCGACTGATAGCCCGAGCCGGTGCCGATCTCGAGCACCTTCTCGCCCGGCTGGATGTCGATGGTCGAGGTCATGCGCCCGACCAGATGGGGCCCGGAGATGGTGACCCCATAGCCAATGTCGAGGAAGGCGTGGTCATAGGCGCGCGACCGGTTGCGGTCCAGGACGAAATCCTCGCGCGGGGTCAGGAGATAGGCCCGGAGCTCCTTCTCGCGCCAGATGTCCTTGTTCTCGATCATCGCCTGGGCGCGGTCGAAGCGCCAGGCGAGCATCTTGGGATCCTCGTGGCGCGTTTTGACCATGTAGTCGACGAAATTCTGCTTCGAATCGATCGGCGGCTGCGGCAGCTCGCTGAGCTTGAAGGGCGTCGTCGTGGTGACGGAGACCGGCGTGGTCTGCGCATCGGCAGGCATGGCCGCGGGCGCGGCGATGGCCGACAGCAGGACGGACGCGAGCCAGATCCGGGCGGAGCGGCTGAGCGACAAGATTAAGCCTCCGATTCTCAAGGTAAAATGGCGTCGGACTATGCCGATGCGTCGCCCGATTGTCCATAGGACCACCCGGCCGGCAGGCGGAAAGACTCCTCTCCATTGCATTAAGTTTCGGTAATGCGCCGGTCCCTCAGGGCGGGCTCGGCGCCCCGGGCGGCCGGCTTGCCAAGCCCCGGACCCTGGGTTAGGGATGGCGGCCCTCGCCACAGGTAGCAGCTTCGCCCATGGATGCCAGCCAGTTCGAATCGCGCGCCGATGCCACCCTCGCCCGGCTGGAGCAGGCTCTCGAAGCGGCGGGCGACGGGCTCGATATCGAGCTCGTCGGCGGCATATTGACGCTGGAGCTGGAGGCGGGCGGCACCTACCAGATCAACAAGCATTCGCCCAATCGCGAGATCTGGCTCTCCTCGCCGGTGAGCGGGGCCTGGCATTTCGCCTGGAACGAGGGTGATGGGGCGTGGCGTTCGACCCGGGGTGCGGAGCGGCTGGAGGACGTCCTGGGGCGGGAGCTGTCGCAGGCGCTGGGCGAGGTGATCGCGCTTGTCTGAGGCTTCCGGCGGCGAGCGCAAGCGGCTGACCGGGCTTCGGCCCCTCATCGCCCGGCTGGCTCCCTATCGCTGGCAGGCTGTGGGGGCGCTGCTGGCCATGGCGGTCTCCGCCGGCATGGTGCT
>DATHQQ010000575.1:0-2596 GCA_035482595.1 Verrucomicrobiia bacterium | reverse complement strand
CAGGACAAGACCCTCAACGTCACCATCCCGTCGGGGGTGGAGGACGGCACCCGCATCCGCCTGGCCGGCGAGGGCGAGGCGGGCTTGCGCGGCTCGCCGGGCGGCGATCTCTACATCTTCCTTACCGTGGCCTCGCATAAGCTCTTCCAGCGCGAAGGCGCCAATATTTATTGCCGCGTCCCCATCACCATGACCGCCGCAGCACTGGGCGGCATCATCGAGGTCCCGGCGGTGGACGGCAGCCGCGCGCGCATCACCATCCCGGCCGGGACCCAGACCGGCCAGCAATTCCGCCTGCGCTCCAAGGGCATGAGCGTGCTGCGCTCCCATGAGCGGGGCGACATGTATGCCCAGATCGTGGTCGAGACGCCCATGCATCTGACCAAGCGCCAGCAGGAGCTGCTGCAGGAATTCGAGAATGCGGGCAAGGGCAAGCAGCACAGCCCCGAGGCCGAAGGCTTCTTCGCCAAGGTCAAGGAGTTCTGGAACGAGCTGAAGGAGTAGCGAGGAGTCTCATCGGCCTCGCGGCCTCGTCACCCCCACCCCGGCCCGCCCCCCCTCAAGGGGGCGGGGGAAGAGGGGGAGCGGCCCCTCAAAGCACCCCCTCCCCCCTTGCGGGGGAGGGTTGGGGAGGGGGGTGCAAGAGACTCGGTCTATCGGGTTGTTCGCAGGGGGACCTATCCATGAGCGACTGTCGGATCGGCGTGGTCGGCGCGGCCGGGCGAATGGGCCGGGTGCTGCTGCGCCTCGCGGCCACCACCCCGGGCTATCGCCTGGCGGCGGGCAGCGAGCGGCCGGGAGCCGCCGAGCTCGGGCGCGACCTGGGCAGCCTCGCCGGGATCGAGGCGCTGGGCCTGACGCTGGGCGACCAAGCGGAGGCCGTCTTCGCGGCATCCGACGCGGTGCTGGATTTCACGACCCCTTCAGCGACCTTGGCCCACGCCGCCCTCGCCGCGGCCGCGGGCAAGGCCCATGTCATCGGCACCACTGGCATTGATGCGGCCGGCGAGGCGAAGCTCGCCGAAGCCGCACGCCACGCGCCCATCGTCTATGCCGGGAATATGAGCCTGGGCGTCAATCTCCTGGCCGAGCTGGTGACCCAGGTGGCCCGTGCCCTCGATCCCGCCTGGGATATCGAGATCGTCGAGATGCACCACCGCCATAAGGTCGACGCGCCCTCTGGCACCGCCCTCCTGCTCGGCCGGGCGGCGGCTTCCGGTCGCAAGGTGGCGCTGGACGAGACGGCCGATCGCGGCCGCGACGGCATCACCGGTGCGCGCAAGCCTGGCGCCATCGGCTTCGTGGCGTTGCGCGGCGGCGATGTCGTCGGCGAGCATAGTGTGATCTTTGCGACCGAGGGCGAGCGGGTGGAGCTCACCCACAAGGCCACGAGCCGCGAGATCTTCGCCCGCGGCGCGCTCCGCGCCGCCCGCTGGGCGGCCGGCCGCAAGCCCGGCCTCTATGCCATGAAGGATGTGCTGGGGCTCTGAACGGCGGCCCTACTCGCCGCCTGCACGACCCGCGTCATGGCGGGCGAGGCGATTGCCGGGGCGCCAGCGCAGCGCCAGCAGGCCCAACAAGATCAGCGCCAAAGCGGCGAAGGCCGAGGCCGGCAGATACTCCGACAGCACCATCCAGCCATAGATGACGCCGAAGGGCGGCACCAGGAAGTTGTTCATCGAGGCGAACCCCGCCCCGGCGCTCGTCAGGATGCGGAAGAACAGCACATAGCCGAGACCGGTGCAGAACAGTCCCAGCAGGACGGCAGCCAGCAATGATTCCAGGCTGGGCGCGAGACTCGCCGGCGAATCGACCAGGGCGGCGGCGATGAGACCGACGGGAGCGGCGACGAGGAGCATGCCGGCGCTCATCGCATCGGCTCGCAACGGTGGCAGGCCGCGGGCCGCGAGCGCCGAGGCGGCATAGCAGGCGGTGGCGGCGAGAATCGCCAGCTCCGCCGCCACATGGCTGCCGACCCCCGAGAGTGCCGAAGGTCCGATGAGCACGATGACGCACAGGATTCCCAAGCCGACGCCCAGGGTCTTGCCGGGGGTGAGCGGCTCGTCCGGCACGCGGAAATGGGCGATCACCATGACCATCAGCGGCACCATCGCCATGAGGATGGCCGCGAGGCCGCTGGCGACCTGGAGCTCGCCCCAGCCGATCAGGGCGAAGGGGGCGAGATTGCCAAGGATCCCCATGAAGGCGAGACGAGCCCAGACGGCCCTCCCCCGCGGCAGCGCCAGGCGCCGCAGCCGCAGCACCAGGAGCAGCGCCAGGCCGCCGACCGTGATCCTGAGGGAGGCGACCCAGAGCGGGGGCAAAGTGGCGACGGCAAGCTTGATCAGCAGGAAGGACCCGCCCCACATGGCCGAGAGGAGGAGCAAGAGGGCATAGTCGCGGCCGCTGGCCGCCAGAGGGGTAGGCCGATTCGCCATGCTTGGCTTGGGGTCCGGGCCGCCGCTCAGCCGGCGGCAGGCGCCTGCCTGGCGCGGGCCAAGGCCTCGCGCAGGGCCTCGGCCAGATCCTGGCGCTCGGGCGGCGAGAGAAAGCTGCCGATGGTCAGGCGCTTGCCATGGGAGGCGAGGGACAGCTG
>DATHQQ010000574.1:0-3225 GCA_035482595.1 Verrucomicrobiia bacterium | reverse complement strand
GCCGGCCGATCCCTCCTCGGCCGCCTTTCCCCTGGTCGCAGCATTGATCCTGCCGGACTCCGACGTCTTGCTGACCGGCGTCGGGCTCAATCCCCACCGCATCGGCCTGATCGGGACGCTCCGCGAGATGGGGGGCGCCATCGAGATCTTGAATGCGCGCAGCCAGGCCGGCGAGCCGGTGGGCGATATCCGGGTCCGGGCGAGCACGCTCCACGGCATCCGCGTCCCGCCCGAGCGCGCGCCCACCATGATCGACGAATACCCCATCTTGGCCGTGGCGGCCGCCTTCGCCGAGGGCGAGACGTCCATGCCGGGCCTGGCGGAGCTCCGGGTCAAGGAGAGCGACCGGCTGGCCGCCATTGCCCGGGGGCTGGCCGCCTGCGGGGTCGAGGCCGAGGAGGGCACCGACAGCCTGACGGTCAGGGGCGGCGGCGGCCGGCGCCCCGCCGGCGGGGCCAGGATCGAGACGGCCCTCGACCACCGCATCGCCATGAGCTTCCTGGTGCTGGGCATGGCCGCGGCCCGGCCCGTCACCATCGACGACGGGGCGCCCATCGAGACCAGCTTCCCGGGCTTCATCGAGCTGATGAACGGCCTGGGCGCCGGGATCTCCAAGAAGAGCTGAAGCGCATGACAGGGGGGCAATTGGTGATCGCCGTCGACGGGCCGGCCGCCTCCGGCAAGGGCACGCTGGCCCGGCGGCTGGCGGCCCATTACGGCCTCCACCATCTCGATACCGGCCTGCTCTACCGGGCGGTGGGTCTCCGGGCCCAGCGCGATGGCATGGACCCGGTGGCGGCGGCCGAGGCCCTGACCCTGGCGGACCTGGCCGAGCCGGCGCTCCGCGCGGACAGCGCCGCCCAGGCGGCCTCGAGGGTGGCGGTGATCCCCGCCGTGCGGGAGGCCCTCCGGGGCCTGCAGCGCCGCTTCGCGGCCGAGCCCCCCGGCGCGGTGCTGGACGGGCGGGATATCGGCACGGTGGTCTTCCCGGAAGCCCCCATCAAGATCTATGTCGACGCCACCCCTGAGGCCCGCGCCCGGCGGCGCCATGAGGAGTTGCGGGAGATGGGTCTAGCGAGTATATACACCCGCGTTCTGCAGGACATGAGGGAGCGTGATGCTCGCGACCGTGGTCGCGCGGTGGCACCCCTGACCCTGGCGGAAGATGCCCTCGTCATCGACAGCTCCGAGCTCGATGCCGATCAGGTCTTCGCCCGGGCGCTCGCCTATATCGGGCATATCCTGCCGGGCCTCGCCCCGGGCTGATCCCTTCACGGACAGCCGTCAGGGGGCGATCACGCAACCTGCTGTCAAGACCGCCGGATACAACCGGTCGGCCGGAATAGCATAGAGAGAAGGAACCAACATGGCCAAAGCCGCCACGGCTGAGACCACCACCGCCGAATATCGCAAGGACAGTTTCGCCTCGCTGCTCGAGGAATCGATCGGCGCCGGCAACGGACTCGAAGGCAGCGTGCTCAAGGGCATCGTCGTCGCCGTCGAGAATGATTTCGCCCTCGTCGACGTCGGACTCAAGTCCGAGGGCCGCGTCCAGCTCAAGGAATTCGCCGCCCCCGGCCAGAAGGCCGAGCTCAAGGTGGGCGATACCGTCGAAGTCTATCTCGAGCGCATGGAAGACAAGAACGGCGAAGCCGTGCTGTCGCGCGAGAAGGCCCGGCGCGAGGAAGCCTGGACCCAGCTCGAGAAGACCTTCAAGGACAATCAGCGCGTGACCGGCGTCATCTTCGGGCGCGTCAAGGGCGGCTTCACCGTCGACCTTTCCGGCGCCGTGGCCTTCCTGCCCGGCAGCCAGGTCGACATCCGCCCGGTGCGCGACGTCGGCCCGCTCATGGGCACGCCCCAGCCCTTCCAGATCCTGAAGATGGATCGCGCCCGCGGCAATATCGTGGTCTCGCGCCGCGCCGTCATGGAAGAGAGCCGCGCCGAGGCGCGCTCCGAGCTGGTCTCCTCGCTGCGCGAGGGCCAGGTGCTGACGGGCGTGGTGAAGAACATCACGGATTACGGCGCCTTCGTCGATCTCGGCGGCGTCGACGGCCTGCTGCATGTGACCGACATCGCCTGGCGGCGCATCAACCATCCCTCCGAAGCGCTTTCCATCGGCCAGACCGTGAAGGTGCAGGTCATCCGCTTCAATCCGGAAACCCAGCGCATCTCGCTGGGCATGAAGCAGCTCGAGGCCGATCCCTGGGATCGCGTCGAGGTCAAATATCCGATCGGGGCGAAGTTCACCGGCCGCGTCACCAACATCACCGACTACGGCGCCTTCGTCGAGCTGGAGCCGGGCATCGAGGGGCTGGTCCATGTCTCCGAGATGAGCTGGACCAAGAAGAACGTGCATCCCGGCAAGATCGTCTCCACCAGCCAGCAGGTCGAGGTGATGGTGCTGGATGTGGATCCGACCAAGCGGCGCATCAGCCTCGGGCTGAAGCAATGCCTGGAGAATCCGTGGCAGGCCTTCAAGGACAAGTATCCGGCCGGCACCGAGCTCTCGGGCGAGGTCAAGAACATCACCGAGTTCGGCCTCTTCGTCGGATTGCCCGGCGAGATCGACGGCATGGTCCATCTCTCGGACCTCGACTGGCAGAAGCCGGGCGAGCAGGCCATCGCCGACTACAAGAAGGGCGATGTGGTGAAGGTGAAGGTGCTCGACGTCGATGTTGAAAAGGAGCGCATCTCCCTCGGCATCAAACAGCTGACGCCGGACAATTTCGCCGCCACTGCCGCCACCCACAAGAAGGGTGAGGTCGTCACCGCCACCGTCACCACGATCAATGAAGGCGGCGTCGAAGTGACCCTCAGCGACGGGACCATGGGCTTCATCCGCAAGGGCGAGCTCTCCCGCGAGCGCAGCGAGCAGCGCCCGGACCGCTTCGCGATCGGCGACAAGCTCGACGCCAAGATCACCGTGATCGACGCCAAGACGCGCCGGGTGAACCTCTCCATCAAGGCGCGCGAGGTGGAGGAGGACAAGAAGGCCCTCGAGGAGTTCGGCTCGTCGGATTCCGGCGCCAGCCTGGGCGATATCCTGGGGGCGGCCCTCTCCAAGGCCCAGAAGGCCAAGGTGGAGGAGGAGGATGACGAGGGCAAGAAGTCCAAGAAGAAGAGCAAGAACGAGGCCGAGGCGGAGTAATCCGCCCCGCCACTTCGCCGCCGTTTGGCGATACCGAGACAGGCCCGATGCCCCCGCATCGGGCCTTTTTCGTG
>DATHQQ010000573.1:0-7501 GCA_035482595.1 Verrucomicrobiia bacterium | reverse complement strand
CCTATATCGTGCCCGAGTTCACCGCCGAGCATCGCTGGACCCAGGATCCGGCGGCCAAGTTCTGGCGGCCCAAGGATGTCGAACAGCGCTGACGCCATGGCCGAACCTCGCCTCGACGTCATCGCCATCGGCCGCGTCTCCGTCGATCTCTACGGCCAGCAGGTCGGCGGGCGGCTGGAGGATATGGCGAGCTTCGCCAAATATGTCGGCGGCTGCCCGGCCAATATCTCTATCGGCGGGGCGCGCCTCGGCCTGCGCACGGCGCTGCTGAGCCGCGTCGGCGATGAGCATATGGGCCGCTATGTGCGCGAACAGCTGGAGCGCGAGGGCGTCGACACCGGCGGGCTGAAGATCGACCCCGAGCGCCTGACCGCGCTGGTCATCCTCGGCATCCGCGACGAAGCCACGTTTCCCCTGATCTTCTACCGCGAGAACTGCGCCGATATGGCCCTGTCGGAGGGCGATATCGACGAGGCCTTCATCGCCTCGGCCCGCGCTTTGGTCGTCACCGGCACGCATTTCAGCACGCCCTCGGTGGCGGCGGCGAGCCGCAAGGCGATGGCCGTCGCGCGACGCCACAAGCGCAAGGTCATCCTCGACATCGACTATCGCCCGGTGCTCTGGGGGTTGACGGGGCTGGGGCTCGGCGAGAATCGCTTCGTCGACAGCGCCGAGGTGACGGCGACGCTCCGCGCCATCCTGCCCGATTGCGACGTGATCGTCGGCACCGAGGAGGAGATCCATATCGCCGGCGGCAGCACGGATACGCCGACCGCGCTGGCCCGCCTGCGCGAGGTCAGCCGCGCGATCATCGTCCTCAAGCGCGGCGCCGCCGGCTGCGTCGCCTATCCCGGAGAGATCGACAGGGGAATCGAGGCGCCGGGCTTTCCCGTCGAGGTCTACAATGTGCTGGGCGCCGGCGACGGTTTCATGAGCGGTTTTTTGCGGGGGTACCTGCGCGGGGAATCCGTGGCCGAATCCTGCCGCTACGCCAATGCCTGCGGCGCCCTCGTCGTCTCGCGCCACGGCTGCGCGCCGGCCTCGCCCAGCTGGATCGAGCTCAGGCATTTCCTCGATCACGGCAGCGCCCAGCGGTCGCTGCGCCTCGATGCCGGGCTCGAGCATATCCATTGGGCGACGAACCGGCGCGGGGACTGGCCGGAGATCTGCGCGCTCGCCTTCGACCACCGCCCCCAGCTCGCCCGCCTCGCCAAGCGCCATGGCCAGCCACCGGCGCGCATCGCCGAATTCAAGAAGCTGATCTATCGCGCCGCCAGAGAGGCCGCCGGCGAGGACCCGGCTTTCGGAATCATCGTCGACGACATCTATGGCCGCGAGGTGCTGGAGCTGGCGGCCGGCGCGCATTGGGTGGCGCGGCCCATCGAGCAGGCCGGGTCCACGCCGGTCGTCTTCAACGGCGGGGCCGATGTCGGCCTGACGCTCCGGGAATGGCCGGTGACCCAGGCGGTCAAATGTCTGATCCACTGGCAGCCCGATGATCCGCCATCGATCGCCGAGACCCAGGCGCGCCAGCTCCGCGTGCTGGGCGAGGCCTGCCGCGAGACCGGCCACGAGCTGCTCCTGGAGCTGATCGCCAATGCGAAGCGCCCGGGCGACAGCCGGGCCACGGTGGAGATGATCCGGCGCGTCTATGCCCTGGGGCTAAAGCCCGATTGGTGGAAGCTCGCCCCGCCGGAAAAGCCGGAAGATTGGCACCAGATCGAAGGCGCCATCCTCGAAGCCGATCCCCTCTGCCGCGGCGTCGTCCTGCTGGGTTTCGATGCGCCCCTGGTCGAGCTGGAGGCTTCCTTTGCCGCTGCCGCCCGGGCGCCGATCTGCAAGGGTTTCGCTATCGGCCGCAGCATCTTCGGGCAGCCGGCGGAGCAATGGCTCGCCGGCGAGATCGACGACGATGCCGCCGTGGCTGCCATGGCCCGCGCCTATGGCAGGCTGATCGAGATCTGGCGCAAGGCGCGCAAGAGCGCAACGACGGCAGCCGCCAGCGCTGAACCGCTGAACCACGCCGAACCGCTGAAGCATATCGGGTGACATCATGCCACGATTGACCATGGCCCAGGCCCTGTTGCGCTATCTGGCCGCGCAATCGACCGAGGTGGAGGGCAAGACCCTGCCGCTCTTCGCCGGCATCTTCGCCATCTTCGGCCATGGCAATGTCGCGGGCATCGGCCAGGCCCTGGCGGAGCTAGGCGAGCGCCTCCCCACCTTCCGGGCGCATAACGAGCAGGCCATGGCGCTCGCGGCCGTCGCCTTCGCCAAGGCCAGCAACCGCCGGCGGATGATGGCCTGCACCAGCTCCATCGGCCCCGGCGCCACCAATATGGTGACCGCCGCCGCCGTCGCCCATGTCAACCGCCTGCCGCTGCTGCTGCTGCCGGGCGACGTCTTCGCCGGGCGGCGGCCCGATCCGGTGCTGCAGCAGATCGAGAATTTCGCCGACCCTACCCTCTCCGCCAACGACTGCTTCCGACCGGTCGCCCGCTATTGGGATCGCATCACAAGGCCCGAGCAGCTGCTGACCAGCCTGCCCCAGGCCTTGCGCGTGCTGACCGATCCGGCCGATTGCGGCCCGGTGGTGCTGGCCTTGCCGCAGGATGTGCAGGCCGAGGCGGCGGAGTTTCCCGAGAGCTTCTTCGCCCCCCGGCTTCATCGGCCCCGCCGCCCGACGCCCGATACGAGCGAGCTTGCCGAGGCGCTGCGAATCCTCTCATCCGCCAAGGCGCCGCTGCTGCTCTGCGGCGGCGGGGTGCATTACAGCGAGGCCGCGGCCGAGCTTGCCGCCTTCGCCGAGCGCCATGGCATACCCGTTGCCGAGACCCAGGCAGGCAAAGGCGCGCTTTCCTGGACTCATCGCCTGAATGTCGGCTCCATCGGCGTCACCGGGACGGCGGCCGCCAATGGCCTGGCGCGCGAGGCCGATGTGCTGCTGGCCGTCGGCTCCCGGCTGCAGGATTTCACCACCGGCTCGCGGGCCCTCTGGTCGAGCAAGGCGCGGCTGATCCAGCTCAACACCGCGAGCTTCGACGCCCAGAAGCATGGCGCGCTTCCCCTGATCGCCGATGCCCGCGCGGGGCTGGCCGCCCTGTCGGCCGGGCTTGGCGGCTGGCGGGCGCCGGCCGCCTGGACCCAGCGCGCCGAGACGCAGCGCGCCGAATGGCACCGTGTAGTCGATCGCGTCACCACCCCGCCAAAAGGCAATGCGCTACCCTCCGATGCCCAGGTGCTGGGGGCCGTCAACCGCAAGGCGGGCGAGCGCGACATCATGGTGGCCGCGGCCGGCGGCCTGCCGGGCGAGCTGCATAAGCTCTGGCGCACGTCCGCGCCCAAGGGCTATCACCTGGAATACGGCTATTCCTGCATGGGCTATGAGATCGCCGGCGGGCTTGGGGTGAAGCTCGCTTTTCCCGACCGCCGGGTCATCGTGCTGGTGGGCGACGGCAGCTATCTCATGATGAATTCCGAGATCGCCACCGCGGTCATGATGGGTCTCAAGCTGGATATCGTCGTCCTCGATAACAGAGGCTTCGGCTGCATCAACCGCCTGCAGCAATCCGTGGGCGACCGGCCCTTCAACAATCTCCTGGCCGACGTGCCCAACACCACGGCCCAGGACATCGACTTCGCCATGCATGCGAGAAGCCTCGGCGCCGAAGCCACGAAGGTGGGCAGCATCGCCGAGCTGGAGGCCGCCCTCGAGCGCGCCGAAAGCTCGCCCCGCACCCATGTCATCGTCATCGAAACCGATCCTGCCGTCTCGACCCGGGAAGGCGGAACCTGGTGGGACGTGCCCGTGGCCGAGGTCGCCGCGCGCGGCGAGGTCCGCCAGGCCCATGCCGCCTATGCCGAGGCGCTTCAGCGCCGCGAACAGAACTAATTCCTTCAACGACCCCATCAAAGGATTCCACATGACTGTGAAGCTCGGGATCAATCCCATCGGCTGGACCAATGACTGCATGCAGTGGCTCGGCGATTTCATCACCCTGGAGCAATGCCTGACCCAGGTGAAGCAGGCCGGCTTCAGCGGCGTCGAGCTGGGCCGCAAATTTCCGCGCCAGGCCAGTGCGCTGGGACCGATCCTGCAGAAGCATGGGCTGTCGCTGGTCTCCGGCTGGTACAGCGCCCAGCTCATGACCCGCGACGCCAAGGCCGAGATCGCCGCCATGCGCGAGCATCTCGCTTTGCTCGCCGGCCTCGGCTCCCCGGTGATGGTCTTCGCCGAGACCACGGGGGAGATCATCAACAATGTCGGAGCTCCCGCCTCGGCCCGGCCGACGCTCCAGACCGCAGCGGAGTGGAAGCGCCTCGGCCAGCGCTTCACCGCCGTCGCCGACCACATGCAGGCCAAGGGCGTGCGCATGGCGGTGCATCACCATATGGGCACCGTGGTCCAATCGGCCGAGGACGTGGATCGGCTGATGGAGAACACCGGCCCCGCCGTCGGCCTGCTGCTCGATACCGGCCATATGACCTTCGCCGGCGGCGATCCGCTCGCGGTCGCCAAGCGATATGCCGATCGCATCGTCCATGTCCATTGCAAGGACATCCGCCGCTATGCGCTGGCCGCCTGCCGCGGCCGCGATGTGAGCTTTTCCCAGGCGGTGCTGGAGGGGCTGTTCACGGCGCCCGGGGACGGGATGGTGGACTATCCCGGCTTGTTCAAGATCCTGGCCGGGGTGGGCTACAGCGGCTGGCTGGTCCAGGAGGCGGAACAGGATCCGCGCATGGCCCATCCCTTCACCTATGCCCAGCTCGGCTGCGCCCATCTGCGCAAGCTCGCCGGCACCGCGAAGCTGAAGGTGGCTTAGCGGACAGCAAGCGCCGCTCTCTCTGAGGTTATGGCCGGGCTTGCCCCTACGGCTGTCCGGTCCGAACCCCATGACGAACGATGAAGCGCCCGAGCCATCAGCACTACTGCTGTCACGCGGTTTGCCGGGACACGAGTTCGCCGGAGGGTCACCACCATTCTCGTCATGCTCGATCTTGTCGCACAGCTGTAGGGTGGGGCCGGTAAGCCTTGCACTCTCTACCGTCATGGTCGGCGCAGGCCGACCATCCACGAGTTTGCCTGCCCTTGATCCGATATCCGCCTTGGTTGTCGATCACCGCTAGATCAGATCGAGGACAAGTGGGTCGGCGCGACTGGGAGTGTGCCGGCTTAACTGCCTTTCTCCTCCGTGATGCATTTTCTTGCGTCGTACCCACAGAGCTTGTGGCCAATCGGAAAGCAGAAGAAAGACCCAGACTTGGCCGGCAAACTCGTGGATGGTCGGCCTTCGCCGACCATGACGGCTGAGAGAACGAGGCTCGCTACCCTGAACCGGACAGCCGTGGGACAAGCCCGAGCATGACGAGAATGGGGGACCCGTTTGCGATTGCCTGTCCCCACAACCCGCCTGCCCCCAGCTAGGCATGACCCCGGCCGGACGGCCGGCCCGCTTGGCCGCTCCAACCATCGCCTTTATGATCCGCCTGAAATTGCGCGTTCGTCACCGGGGGAGGGGCAGCATGGAATTATTCCTCAATCCAGGGCTGGGGATACCGCTCTACGGGATCTTCGCTTTGGCGATTTTCGTCGAGGCCTATCTCTACAGGCGGCGGCGGGGCAAGCCCTATCCCTGGGCCGAGAGCGGGGTCTCCATCATCCTGGCCATCGCCCATGGCCTCACGGGATTCATCACCCAGGCGGTGATCATCGGGATCTTCGCCGCCGCCGTCTGGCATTGGCGCATCTACACCATGCCCATGGACCGCTGGTGGGCCTGGGTTCTCCTCATCCTCCTCGAGGAGTTCGCCTACTACTGGTATCACCGCTCGGCTCATCGGATCGAATTCATGTGGGCGAACCACCGGGTTCACCATTCGCCCAACGAGCTCACCCTCGCCTCGGCCTACCGCCTCGCCTGCACGCCCATACTTTCGCTTGCCTGGCTCTTCTTCATGCCGATCGTCTGGATCGGCTTCGCGCCCCTCACCCTGTTTGCCGTGGCGGGATTGAATCTCGCCTATCAGTTCTGGCTGCATTCGACCCTGATCCCCCGGCTCGGGCCTATCGAAGGGATTCTCAACACCCCCTCGGCCCATCGCGTCCACCACGGCAGCAATCTCGAATATCTGGACAAGAACTACGGCGGGATCGTGATGATCTTCGATCGGCTCTTCGGGACCTATGTCGCGGAGGACCCGACGATCGAGATCCGCTATGGGTTGGTGACCCCCGAAAATTCGGGCAATCCCGTCTGGGTCGCCTTTGGCGGTTATCTGAAGCTGATCCGCGAGCTGTGGCAGGCGCCCCGCTGGCGCGACCGCCTGGACCTGCTGATCAAGCCGCCCGGCTGGGCCCCCGCTCCCACCGCCGGCGGATCATGAGCGGGGCTCAGTACCGCCGCTCGCCGTCCGGCAGGCGTTCCCAGCGATCGGCTCCTTTGGAGGCGAATTGCCGGTCGGCGACCCAGGCCTCCGCATCCGCCTCGGTTCTGAAGCCGCCCACCGTATAGGCAGGGTCGCCCGGCTCCGTCACCTCGACGGCGTGACCGCCGTCGTCTTGGGGCATGATACGGAAAAATACCTTCGCCATCCCGCCAGTATGCCACGTATCCGAGGCGCTGGCGCGGGAGAAGCCTGCCCACCCCGCCGATGAGATTCCGGCTTACCGGCTATCGTCTCGCCCGAACCGCGCGATGATCCCGCGGCGATGCCCACGAGTGAGCTGCATCTCCCCCGGATTGATCTGAATCAATGAACGTCCAGAGGCCGGTGTCAAAAATCCCTCGTGGTCGTAACCAGGAGGGGAAGTCCATGTCACTCGGCGAAAAGCTCTATCTTGGATTGGTGATCCTGTCCTTCCTGTCCTTCGCGCTGGTGCTGGCCAGTCAGAGCCATCGAGCAGGCCAAGTCCGGAAGAGATAGTGCTCGCCGGCGGCTCCTACGGGACCAGGGCATCGCAATTGTGGTGCCCGGCCTCGAGGCAGACCTCGATCTCATTCTGCTTGTGCAGGCGCGCCACCAGATAAATGCCGGCCACGACCAGCAGCACGGCGACCGCCAGCCCGGCGAAACTCCGCTTCAGCCGGTCGCGGTCGTTCTTGTCCTCATTGTCCTCGTCGTCCTGCGTCATGCCACGCTAGATCGGCTATCCTCCCGCGCCGATCAAGGCCCGGATCGCCGATGATCCGGCTTGCCGTCCGGGGATTCGGCAAGGAGAATGCCGCGCAATATCGGGGCGCGGATCAGCCGGCGGGTGGGGGCTTGTGGGACGTGACGACGGACTATTCTCTCGGCATATCCGAGGAGATGAAGGAGCGCCGCCTGGCCGTAGCGCCGCCCGGTCATTTCCGCCAGATGCTGGCCGGCGCGATCGGCAATTCTCTCGAATGGTACGATTTTGCCGCCTACGGCTATTTTGCCGCAATCTTCGGGCGCA
Organism: Verrucomicrobiia bacterium; assembly: GCA_035482595.1. GTDB lineage: Bacteria > Pseudomonadota > Alphaproteobacteria > Dongiales > Dongiaceae > DASXQK01. The sequence continues at coordinate 63 of DATHQQ010000573.1, read as the reverse complement.
ATTTCTTCCCGGCAAGCGACGCGGTGGTGTCCCTCGCCTCCGCCTTCGGGGTGTTCGCCGCCG
>DATHQQ010000572.1:0-5341 GCA_035482595.1 Verrucomicrobiia bacterium | reverse complement strand
TAAGCGGCTAGCGGGGCATCACAGTCGCCACCACCACCACGGCTATTGCTCGCACCTTGAACGGTCAGGGCATCCCGACACGCGCGCTGGCGGGCAAAGGCAGCGGTGCTGGTGCCGAGTTCCATTGATAGATTTGGGTTGACTGGTGCGGCTGGAAACGGACCGCGGCGGATATAGTGTCCGCCATCTCTAGGTGCTAAATCCTTGAGATCGCTGATATTCGACGGTGGCCTGATACCCATACCCACGTTTGTGATGCTGCCAAGGGCTGTTCGAGCTGGTGGCCAGGGCGGTGATCGGTAGGACGGTGAGGCTGCAAAGGAAGCCCCGCCCGCTAATGCAGTCGGACGAGGCAGTCATGTTGGGTGGCGGATGGATGCTTTTTGACCGGCCCGGAACCGTCAGAACGCCAGCACCTGAATAGTATTCTGATTCGCGGCTCTGCAAGCAGGTCATCACGGCTGGCGCGAAAGTTTGAACGGGGCCAGAGCTGTGAGAAAGGCAATTACGGCAGCATCAGGATCAATCAACCCCAGTCCCAGCAAGGCGCGGCAACGCTCGCCCTTTATCGTTAAAGCCCAGATGGCCTTACATAACCTCACATTGGTATGGTCTTTGTCTGCCGTAGTCGCGATTAGGCATCACGTGATGCCAGATGAGCTGTTAACTCCCTCGTAGGTGGCAGGCGTATGTGGTATACCGATTGAGTTCCTGAGTGAATTCTTATTTATCAATGGCTTATGTCGTTAAGTGGCTGCCGCTGGAGAAGCAGAGATTCTCGCAGGAAGCCTTGCCGATGATCCTGCCGCCGGCGGCGAGAATCCGCTCGGCGACCGTGGCGTCGAAATCAGGCACATAGCCTTCGAGCAGGGACGTGCCGTTGCGCATCGGCACGCCGGCCAGGCAGGTCGTGTCCTTGAGGGCGATGGTGCGGCCGGCGAGCGGTCCGTCCGGGGCACCTCGCACGTCGGTGCGCCAGGCCCAGGCGTTGAGGGGATTGTTCGCGGGCTCGGGCCGGTGGCCGGGCCCGCGCGGAAATCGCACCATCGGCTCGGGTTCGGCGAGCTCGTCGACACGGCGGTAGGAGGCCCTTGCATCAGGCCGAGGAATGAATTGGCATCGGTCGGGCTGAGCTTCATCCCGAAGCTCGCTGCGATGTCGCTGATGTCTGTTGCGCTCGGCTCCCTGACGGTCATCGAAGTCCCCCTCACCCCATTTCGCCATTCCCGCGAAGGCGGGAATCCAGGGCCCCAGGTCCGTCGCTTGCCCTGGATCCCCGCTTTCGCGGGGATGACAGCAAGGAGAATGAGGACCTTAGCCGCGCCCGACGCTGCCACTCCCGCTCACCGCCAAGCCATACTCTTCCGCCGCCCGCTCCATCCAGTTCCACAGATAATCGGCGAAGCTGTTGTGGACATAGACGTCGTAGCGAGGCGTCGCATCAATCTGATGCAGGATGATGTTCGCCCGGCTGAGGCCCGTCTGGGCGCAATGGCCGGCGTCGAAGGCGCGGGGGTGGAGGTCGAGGGGCGTTCCCTTCTGGAGCATCTCCCGGGCCCGGGCGCCGGCAATTGTGATGACCGTGCGCGCCTCGGAGAGATCGACGACCGCCGCATGCCGGCCGGTCAGCACCTGGCGCAAGGCGGCGGCCAGATTCTTCTCCCGGCCGGGCGGGCCGACGATCAGCCATTCGTCGGGGCCGAGCCAGAGGGCGGCCAGACCCTGGCCGGTGGCGGCGCGGTTCGCCGTCACCGGAAGCTGGATGCCGATGACGCTGGCGACCGCGGCCATGAAGGAATCGTCGTCGGGATTGCCGCGCAGATCGATCTGGCAGCGATGCGGGCTCTCGCCCAGGCTGACGCCCGCATCGGCAGGCGGCTCGGCCGCGCGGGCGGCGAGGCCCTTATGGGCCAGGGGGCTGCGCCGGAGATAGGGCTCAACCATCGATGCGCTTCCCTTCGGGATCGAAGAATTTTGGCTCGGTCACCTTGGCCTTGATGGTGCGGTCGACCAGCGGGATGAAGACCGTGTCGCCCATGCGGCTGCGGCCGTTCTTCACCACCGCCATGGCGATGGAGCGCCCGACATTGGGGCTGAAATAGCTCGAGGTGACATGGCCGATCATGTCCATGGGCGGCTTGTCCTTGATCTCGGCCACGATCTGGCCGCCCTCGGGGATCACCTCGCTGGGATTCTCCGTCAGGAGGCCGACCAGATGCTTGCGGTCGCCGCGCCCCGTGTCGGGGCGGCTGAAGGCGCGCTTGCCGAAGAAATCGGGCTTCTGCTTGCTGACGATCCAATCCATGCCGAGATCCTGGGGCGTCGTCGTTCCGTCCGTCTCCTGCCCGACGATGACGAAGCCCCGCTCGGCGCGCAGCACATGCATGGTCTCGGTGCCGTAGGTCACGAGCTGATATTTCTCGCCGGCGGTGATGAGCGCCTGCCACAAGGCCTGACCATAGCTCGCGGGGACATTCACCTCGAAGCTGAGGTCGCCGGTGAAGCTGATGCGGAAGACCCGGGCCGGAATGCCGGCGACGGTCCCTTCGCGCAGCGACATGAAGGGGAAGGATGCGTTGTCGAGCGGGATGTCGCTCGTCAGCTCCCCCAGCAGGCGCCGCGCCATGGGGCCGTTGATGGCGACCGTGGCCCATTGCTCCGTGACCGAGGTGCAATAGACCTTCATGTCGGGCCATTCGCATTGCAGCCAGCTCTCGAGCCAGCCCAGCACGCGGGCGGCATTGCCCGTGGTGGTGCTCATCAGGAAATGATGCTCATCGAGGCGCGTGGTCACGCCGTCGTCGAAGACCATGCCGTCCTCGCCGCACATCAGCCCGTAGCGGCAGCGGCCGATCTCCAGCTTGGTGAAGGCGTTGGTATAGACCATGTTGAGGAGCTTGACCGTGTCCGGGCCCTGGATGTCGATCTTGCCCAGGGTCGAGGCGTCGACGATGCCCACGGTGGTGCGCACCGCCTTGGCCTCGCGATTGACGGCGTCATGCATGTTCTCGCCGGGCTTGGGGTAATACCAGGCGCGGCGCCACTGGCCGACATTCTCGAAGGGCGCCCCGACGCCCTCATGCCAGCTGTGGATCGGCGTGCGGCGGATGGGGTCGAGCAGATCGCCGTGATCCTCGCCGGCGAAGCTGCCGATGGAAGAGGGAGTATAGGGCGGGCGGAAGGTGGTATGCCCGACCTCCGGCACCGAGCGTCCCTGCGCCTCGGCCATGATGCCGAGCGCATTGATGTTGCTGGTCTTGCCCTGGTCGGTGCCCATGCCCATGGTGGTGTAGCGCTTCAGATGCTCGACGGAGCGGTAACCTTCCCGATGAGCGAGGCGGACGTCGGCGGCGGTGACGTCGTTCTGGAAATCCACGAAATGCTTGCCGTTATGGCCGACGGGCAAGGTCGAGGGCACGATCCACATCTGGCGCAGCGGTTCGGCCGATGGATCCGGGGCCGGTGAGGTGGGCGGTTCGGCGGCGCCAAGGCCGCTGACAAAGCCGGCATCGGCGGCGGCGGCCACGCCGGCAGCATGGCCCTCGGCAACGCAGGCGGCCAGCGAGAAGCTGCCGCGGCATGCGCCGGCCGAGCGTTCGGCCTGGACGGAGATGTTCGGCACGAAGGCGCCGATGGACTCGTTCCAGGCGAGCTTGCCCCGGGACTGGCTGAAGAGATGCACCGAGGGCGTCCAGCCACCGGCGTTCAGCACCAGATCGCAGGAGAGGGCCCGCGTCGTGCCGCCGACGCCGCTCTCCGTCATCGGCATGGCCGTCACGCCGTCGACGCGGAACTCGCCGGTGGTGCCGATGATTGCATGGTGAGGCAGCAGCTCGATGCCGCGTTGGCGTGCGTGGCTTGTCAGCTCCGCATCCGCCTCGGGGCGGAGGTCGATGATGGCGGCGACGGTGGTGCCCGCCTCGGCCAGATCGAGGGCGGCGCGATAGCCGCTGTCGTTGTTGGTCAGCAGCACGGCACGCCGACCGGGCAGCGCGCCATAACGCAGGGCGTAGGTGGCGGCCGCCGAGGCCATCATGATGCCCGGCCGGTCGTTGTCGGCAAAGACCAGCGGCCGCTCGATGGCGCCGGTCGCAAGCACCACCTGCCTTGCGCGGACGCGCCAGAGCCGCTGGCGGGGCGCATGGGGCGGCGGGGCGGCCAGATGATCGGCGACCCGCTCCATCAAGGTCAGGTAGTTGTGGTCGTAATAGCCGAAGGCCGTGGTTCGCGGCAGCAGGGTCACCTCCGGCATGCGCGCAAGGGCCGCCACCGCTTCGGCCAGCCATTCGCCCGCGGGCTTGCCGTCCACGGGCTCGCCGCTCGCGAGCAGCGAGCCGCCGAGCTCCGCCTGCTCGTCGACGAGGACGACCCGCGCCCCGGCGGCGCCGGCGGCCAGCGCGGCGACGATGCCCGCCGGACCCGCGCCCACCACCAGCACGTCGCAATGGGCATAGGTCTTGCTGTAGCGATCAGGATCGGGCGTCTTGGGCGCCTTGCCGAGGCCGGCGGCGCGGCGGATGACATGCTCGTATTTCATCCAGGCGCTGGGCGGCCACATGAAGGTCTTGTAGTAGAAACCGGCCGGGAAATAGCGCGACAGCAGATTGTTGACACCGCCGATGTCGAAGCGCAGCGACGGCCAGCGGTTCTGGCTTTCGGCGACGAGCCCTTCAAAGAGCTCGATCTGGGTGGCGCGGATATTGGGCTCGGTGCGGTCGCCCGTGCGCAGCTGGATGAGCGCGTTGGGCTCGTCGGAGCCGGCGGTCATGATGCCGCGGGGACGGTGGTATTTGAAGCTGCGCCCGACGAGATGCACGCCATTGGCGAGCAATGCCGAGGCGAGGGTGTCGCCGGCATAGCCCTCGTAGCGCTTGCCGTCGAAGGTGAAGCCGAGCGGCCGACTACGGTCGATGCGACCGTCCTGGGCCGTGCGGTGGGACTGCCCGTTCACGGCTGCTCGCCCATCTTGTAGACCTTGGAAATGCGGTGGGTCACCGTATCGCGGGCGAGATTGAACCAGCGCCGGCAGCCCCGCGCGTGGTTCCAGCGCTCATAGGTCAGGCCCTTCGGATTCTTGCGCATGAAGAGATAGTCGGCCCATTCGGCGTCGCTCATCGCCTCCTGGTTGGCCGGCCGCGCGATATGGCTCTCGCCGCCGCAGGTGAATTCCAGCTCGGCGCGGGGACCGCAGAAGGGACAGTCGATCAGCATCATGGGATGTCGGTCCTCAATGCGCGACGCCGGCGGCGCCGTGCTCGTCGATGAGATAGCCGTTGACGAAACGATCCAGCGCGAAGGGCTCGTTCAGCTTATGGGGCCGGTCCTGCGCGATGGTATGGGC
>DATHQQ010000571.1:0-2719 GCA_035482595.1 Verrucomicrobiia bacterium | reverse complement strand
GAGCGCTGCTCCGATATTGGAGGTTCGCGATCTCGAGGTCTTCTTCGCGACCTCCCATGGCAGCGTCGAGGCCGTGAGGGGTGTCGATCTCACGCTGGCCGCCGGCGATGTGCTGGGGATCGTCGGGGAATCCGGATCGGGCAAGAGCGTCACCATGCGGGCGGTGCTGGGCCTGCTCCCGCCGACGGCCCGCATCCGCGGCTCGGTGCGCTTCCATGGGCAAGAGCTGCTCGGCCGCTCCGGGCGGCGGCTGAGGGCGCTGCGCGGCAAGCGCATCGGCATGATCTTCCAGGACCCCATGACGGCCCTCAACCCCGTCATCACCATCGGCCAGCAGATCGTCGAGGCGATCCGCATCCACGACCGCGCCATCAGCCATCAGAAGGCGCTCGCCCGCGCCGTCGAGCTGCTGGAGCTGGTGGCCATTCCCTTTCCCGAGCGCCGCGTCCGGCAATATCCCCATGAGTTCTCCGGCGGCATGCGCCAGCGGGCGGTGATCGCCATGGCCATGGCCAATGGGCCCGAGCTGCTGATCGCCGATGAGCCCACCACGGCCCTCGACGTGACCGTCCAGGCCCAGATCCTGGATGTGCTGGCGCGCTTGCGGGTCGAGCGCGGCGTCAGCCTCGCCCTCATCACCCATGATCTCGGCGTGGTGGCCGGCATGGCCGATCATCTCGCCGTCATGTATGCGGGCCGTGTGGTCGAGCGCGGGCCGGTGAACGAGGTCTTCTACCGGCCGCGCCATCCCTATACCCGCGGCCTGCTGGCGGCCACGCCGCGCATCGAGGGCGAGGTGGCTCGGCTGCGCGCCATCGAGGGCTCGCCGCCCTCCATGGCGCGGCGGCCCAGCGGCTGCGCCTTCCATCCGCGCTGCCCACTCGCAGACGCACGTTGCGCTGCGGAAGAGCCTCTGCTGCGCGAGGTCGATGGCGCCTTCGCCGCCTGCCACTACGCGGAAGCGATGCCATCGCCGGTGGGCATCGACGGGAACAAGGGAGAAGCCCATGCCGGCTGAACCCGCCGCAATCACTGCCTCTCCGGCGGTCGAGCCGATCCTGGCGCTCCATCATGTCAGCAAGCTCTTCCCGGTCCTGGAGGGCATCCTCATCCGCCGCCCGGTGAGCTGGATCCAGGCGGTCTCCGATGTCTCCTTCGATCTCTATCCCGGCGAGACCCTGGGGCTGGTGGGGGAATCAGGCTGCGGGAAATCGACGCTGGCGCGCTGCATCCTGCGGCTGACCGATCCCAGCTCGGGGCAGATCTTCTTCAAGGGCCAGGACATCGCCCAGCTCAAGGCGAAGGAGATGCGGTCGGTTCGCCGGCATCTCCAGATCGTCTTCCAGGATCCCTATGGCTCCCTCCATCCGCGCATGCGGGCCGGCGATATCATCGCCGAGCCGGTGCGCCTCCTCGGCCTGTCGCGGGCCGATACCGAGGCCTGGGTCGCCGAGCTGCTGAGCCTGGTGAAGCTCTCGCCCGAGCATGCCCGGCGATATCCCCATGAATTCTCCGGCGGCCAGCGCCAGCGCATCGGCATCGCGCGTGCGCTTGCCGTCCGGCCCGAGGTTGTGGTGCTGGACGAGCCGGTCTCGGCGCTCGACGTCAGCATCCAGGCCGGGGTGCTGAACCTGCTGAAGGATCTGCAAGGCGAGTTCGGCCTCGCCTATCTCTTCGTGGCCCATAATCTTGCGGTGGTGCGCAATGTCTGCGACCGGGTCGCGGTCATGTATCTGGGCAAGATCGTCGAGATCGCCCCGCGGGATTCCCTTTATGCCGCCCCCCGCCACCCCTATACCCAGGCGCTGTTCTCCGCAGCACCCTTGCCCGATCCCAAGCGCGAGCGGGCGCGCCGGCGCATCGTCCTTCAGGGCGATCTACCGAGCCCGCTCGCGCCCCCCTCGGGCTGCCGCTTCCGCACCCGCTGCTGGAAGGCGCAGGCGATCTGCGCCCAAGTCGAGCCGCCGCTGGAGGGAGCGGCGGGGCACCGCGTGGCCTGCCATTTCCCCGACAATCTGTCCGCATCTTCCCCCTCGCCCGCAGCAGGGAAGTGATAGCCGAACGAGGTTACAATTCTGACAACATTGCAGGGCGGGTGGACGACCCACCGGAGAAATCTTGTCGTCTCCCCGCCCTTTTCGCTGCGTATCCGGCGCTTCTCGGGGCCGACGACGCTGCAGCAGTTTCCCTATTTCAAGGTGCTGAGATAAGCGATGATGTCAGCACGGTCATTGGCTTGCGGAAGGCCCACAAAAGTCATCTTCGTTCCCGGGACCTTCGCTCGTGGATTGGTCAGATAAGAATCAAGCGTAGCCGGATCCCAGGTTAACCCGGAGCTGCGCATCGCGGCTGAGTAGCTGTACGTCTCGATTGAAGCAGCTTTCCGTCCGACCACGCCGGCCAGTGATGGCCCGACCCGATTCTTGCCCTTCTCAACACTGTGGCAGCTGCCACATTTGTGCTTGAACAGGTCTTCACCAATTGCCGCGCTGCCGTCGGCCCGGGCGAGAGATGCCGTGCAAAGGCTCAACCCAACCACGGCTAAAACGATGGCTCTCAAGTGCTTCCTCCTTGACGATCCTCTGCCTGCCGACGAAATTGCGTCGCGTCGGGGGCGGCGCTTTGCTCCCCGACGCGCGAACGGCTACTTCACCGTGAAGAGCGTCCACATTCCCGCCATGTAGTGGTTCGGAATGTCGCAATAGAGAAGATAGACGCC
>DATHQQ010000570.1:0-2310 GCA_035482595.1 Verrucomicrobiia bacterium | reverse complement strand
ATGGGGCCGAAGTAGGGATAGGAGAAGGCAGGTCACCACCGAGAGCGGCAACAGAAAGCGATTGCCGCGAAAGCCGCACGCTCTATGCCGTCACCCCGGCGAAAGCCGGGGTCCAGGGGCAAGTGGCAAGCACCCCGCCCGTGGCCCCTGGATTCCGGCTTTTCGCCGGAATGACGAAAGGGGCGGTGGGGGCGACGTTACTTCACTTTCGCCGGAGTGACGAAGGGGGCGGAGGCACCGTTACTTCCGCCGGTTTTCCCGCGAGAGCTGCCATTTGATCTCGGCGCCGGCGCCCATGAGCTCGCCGGTGACGATGACCTGCTGGCTGCGCCGGGGCTCGCCGGACCGGCCGAGATAGATGCTCTCGCCGAGGGCGACCTCGCCGGTCTCCGCGATCCCCGGTGCTGCGAGGACCTGGCTGCGCAGGCGGAAGCCGGCACCGCTGGGCAGGCGCAGCAGCACGGCCTGCTTGTCCTGGGCGAGGCTGGCGTCGACGCCGGGATGGAGATGGAAGCGCAGCGTGAAGCGCTTGCCGCCGTTCCCCTCCAGCCGGTCATGGCCGCGTAGATCGGCCCCGTCGGCGCTGAGATAGAGCCGGCGGTGATGCAGCAGACCGTAGTTCGGCAGATAGCCGTCATGGCTGGTCTCGAGCCAGAGATTGCCCTCGGCCTCCTCGCGCCGGACGATGACCTCGCTGGGCGGCCGCGCCAGACCATGGCCGTCGGACATCAGAGCGCTGCTGTTGGTATCGTCGACAGTGATCGTCGAATGAGCCGCGGTCGAGCGCTGGGCCAGCAGCCACTCGCCCTCGGCGGGCTGGGCGCCGCAATTGACGATGACCCGCTCCTTGCCGTGATAGAGCTCGAAGCTGAGGGTGCCGGCGTGGGCATGGGAATCGAGGCCGGGCGGCGGCGGCCGTCCGGCATCCACCAGCACCACCGCGGGGCCGGCGGCGAGGCGGTGAAAGCCGCTCTGGGGCGCGCTGGCCAGCGCCTTGGCCTTGGCATCGGCGCGCATCAAGGTGAGATCGACGGCGCCGGCGGGGCCTTCGTCGCTGTCGTTGAACAGGGCAAGCCCGCCGTCGCCGGCCTGGAACATGCGCAGCACCGGCGCCATGCGCTCGATGGCGAGCACCAGCTCGCTCGGCCCCTGGCGCCCGGCGGATTCCAGCGCGATGCGCAGATCGCAAAGGTCGCGCAGCACCGCGAGCTGCACGGCGGGGCTGCGCTCGACATGGCCGCCATCGGCCAGGAGCTGGCGCGGCAGGGCGCGGGCGAGCTGCTTCAGCCCGGCGGCCAGCAGCCCTTCATGACCCAGCGCCAGCGCCCCCAGGATCAGGCCCTTCACCCCTGAGAGCAGCGCCTGGCCGGCGAGGCCACCCGGCAGGGCATGGGCGAGGTGGCGCGTCTGGCGCTCCACCGCCTCGCCGATACGAAGCTTGAGGGCCGCATCGCCGCCGGCGGCCAGGAGCATGGGCTGGGCGAGCCAGGCCGAGAGCCGCCGGCCGATGACGTCGGGGCGCCAGGCCAGGGCCTCCCAGCGCTGGTTCTCGGCCAGCCAGCGCTCGAGGAAGGCCAGCGCCACGGGGGCGGCCGGGGCGCCGAGCGCCACCAGATCGGCCAGCCAGTCGAAGCCGTTGAAGGCGACGCGCCAGGCCTCCCCGGCGCCGATGGGCCGCCCCAGGGGCACGGGCTCGCGGATCGTCTGCTGCGCGAGATGGAAGCTGCCGGTGGCGATCTCGCGCCCGCGGGCGGCATCGGCGGGCCAGGGATCGGCGGGAATCGCCCTCAGGCTGGGCTCGCGCCGCCCGAGGAGCAGCCGGTCATAGAGGGCGCCGGCGAAGACCGGCCTCTTGGCGCCATAGAGAATCCTGCCCTGCAGCATGCCGGAAGGTAGGTCGAGCAGGCGGCGATAGCGCCGCCGCCAGGTGCCCTTCATCGGACTGCCGGGAGCGCGCGCCATGCGTCAGGCGGGCGAGGGAGCTGGCTGGCGCAGGCGCCGGATGTTCTCGGCATAGGCGGCCGGCCCGCCGGTGAAAGTCGCCGTGCCGGCGACGAGCACATCGGCCCCGGCCGCCACCGCCCGGGGCGCGGTCTCGGCATTGATGCCGCCGTCGACCTCGAGATCGATGGCCCGGCCGGTGCGGTCGATGCGCCGGCGGAGCTCGGCGATCTTGTCGAGCTGGGAGGCGATGAAGCTCTGGCCGCCGAAGCCGGGATTGACGCTCATCACCAGCACCAGATCGACGTCATTCCAGAGATGGTCCAGCACGGCGATCGGCGTCGCCGGATTGAGCGAGACCCCGGCCTT
>DATHQQ010000569.1:0-5745 GCA_035482595.1 Verrucomicrobiia bacterium | reverse complement strand
CGAAGAATTCCGCCTGGTGTTTGAGCGCCTGCTGATAGAGCGTGTGCAAGATGGCATGGCCAGTGCGGTCGGCGGCGGCGCAAGTGCGCTGCGCGATGCCCTTGCCGTAATGCGTGGTCATGCCGCCGAAGGGGCGCTGATAGATCTTGCCGGCCTCGGTGCGGCTGAAGGGCACGCCGTAGTGCTCGAGCTCGATCACCGCCGGGACGGCCTCACGGACCATGTATTCGATGGCATCCTGGTCACCCAGCCAGTCCGAGCCCTTGACCGTGTCGTACATATGCCAGCGCCAGTCGTCCTCGCCCATGTTGCCGAGGGCCGCGCTCATGCCGCCCTGGGCGGCGACCGTGTGGCTGCGGGTCGGGAAGACCTTGGTGATGCAGGCGGTGCGCAACCCCCGTTCGGCCATGCCGAAGGTGGCGCGCAAGCCGGCCCCGCCGGCGCCCACGACGATGACGTCGTAGCTGTGATCGGTGATCGGATAGGCCTTGCCGTTGATGGCAGCGGATTTGGCGCCGTTGCCGGCCTTGTTTTCCTGTGAAGAGCCGTTCTGCATATCCTCAACCCGCAAAGGCGATCTTGCTCAGCGACACGAAGCCGGCCATGAAGAGGCCGAGGCAGGCGCCCTTGGCGAGCAGGATCAGCGCCAGCTTCGCCGCCTCGCCCTGCACGTAATCCTCGATCACCACCTGCAGGCCGAGGGTGGCATGCCAGAAAACCGCCCCCAGCAGGACCACCATGAGCCCATAGGTAAGGGGCTGGTGGAGCCAGGCGATCACGCCGGCATAGTCGGCGCCCATATGGGCGAGAAGGGCTGCGACGAACCAGATGACCAGCGGAATCAGGAGCAGCGCCGTCACCCGCTGCATCCACCAATGAGCCACGCCCTCCTTGGCGGAGCCGAGACCGCGCACCCGGCCGAGCGCCGTCCGGTGATCGCTCATCTTGCGCGGCTCCCTGCGGCCGGCGGCATCAGAAATCGCCCAGCGCCGCAAGGCCGGCGATAAAGGAGATCAGGGTCAGCGCCACGGCCGCGGCCACCACCGTCCAGCCGCTGGCATAGACGGTCTTCAGCTCGAAGCCGAGTCCGGCATCCCAGCACAGATGCCGGATGCCGTTGGCGAGGTGGAAGAACAGCGCAAAGGTCCAGCCCAGAAGCAGCAGCCGCCCGATCCAGGATCCCATGAGCCCGGCGGCGGTCTCGTAGGCCGCGGGCCCGCTGGCGGCGGCGATCAGCCAATAGACGAGCAGGATCGTCCCCACCGACAGGGCCACGCCGGTGATGCGGTGGAGGATCGAGAGCACCGAGGTGAGCTGTGGCTTGTAGATCTGGAGATGGGGCGAAAGCGGACGGTTTGTCATGGCCTTATGCGATTCGACGGCATCCGTCGCTGCGCCGCAGCGACCCCCGCCCAATGGATGTAGCTTCACCGCAGGGTCAAGTCAACGTGGCCGCCCGCCTGTGGGCAATTCCGTGGATAAATAGCCGATGAAATGTGGACCGAGCCGGAATCCATGCACAAGAATCTGCGATGCCGGACCGGCAGCCCGGTTGTCCTGATGACGGATTCGCGTCAGACTTCAGACAGTACGCGAAAGCGTCGGGCCGCGTCCCGATGCAGCCCTGCCTCGCAGGGATGGCGTCGGGTGGCGCGAGTCTGCGGGCGGTCGCGGCCCTTCCCAGGGCGAGCCGTCCGGCGTCGGTCGCTGGGACCGTTGCGCTCTGTCGCGATGGTCTTGGTGATCGAGACGGGAGGCCAGGCCGTTCTCATGAAGACCTGCCTCCGGCGCGCTTGGGGCCGCTCGGGCGTCGACGCAAGTCGGCTGCGCCGGCGAACCCCGTAGGCGCAGGTGCCGTCCTTGGACGGGCCTGACGCCGCGGTCGGGGGTCGGTCGAGAAGAGGCAGGTCGCCCGTCGGACGGGGCCCCTTGTCCGAGGGGGCTCGTTGCAGGACGGTGACGCCGGTCGTGCTGTGAAAGGTCGGCCGGGCGCGTCGTCGGCAGGATCGTCCCGCCGCTTTCTCGTATAGGAGCCTCGCGGCTCCGAAGGCGTCGGGAGCGCCCCTCCTCCGGGGCGCGTTTGCGGATGATGGCGACATCGGACCGCACCCGACGCCTTATTCTTTACCATGGCCGAATCGCGGCATTCAACCAGATTTTGCAGGTAACCGTCACGATACCGCAACATTTAGCGGTCCTGAGTCCCTCGGGCGGTCAGCGACGCGGCATCAGCACCGTGTAGTCGAGGTCCAGCAGGATCTCGGGCCCCTCGGCGGGAAAATCGGCGCAGGGCCGGTCCTTGGTTGCGATGGTCCTGAGCCGCAGCGCGCCGGCGCCTTGGCCGGCAATCTCGAGCTTCGCCGTCACCTCGCTCCAGGCATAGACCGTGTCCCCGGCGAAGCAGGGATTTACATGACGACCGGCATTGACCCCGGCGATGCGGAAGCCGTTGGCCAGGCCGTTGAAGCTGAGGGCGCGGGCCAGGCTGATGACATGGCCGCCATAGACGATGCGCCGGCCGAACCGCCCGTCCTTCTCCGCATGCTGGTTGAAATGGACCTTGGCGGTGTTCTGGTAGAGCCGCGTCGCCGCCATGTGGCAGGATTCTTCGATGGTCATGCCGTCGACGTGATCGATCCGCTCACCGGGTTCGTAGTCGTCCCAGAGATGCGGGCTTCCGGCCAAGGTCCTGTCGTAACGCGCGAGATCGATCGCCGGTGGGAGGAGCGAAGCAAGATCGGGGGAGGCGCTCTCAGCTAACGGCGGGACGACCGCCGCCGGCGCCGGCGCGCCCTTATCGCGCTTGCGCACCATCACCCAGCGCACGAAGGTCAGCACCACCTCGCCGCGTTGGTTCCTGCCCTCGGTGCGCACATAGACGGTGCCCGTCTCGCGGCTCGAGTTCTCCTTGAGTCCGATCACCGTCGAGCTCGCCGTCAGACTGTCGCCGTCATGAACGCTGGCCCCGAAGCGCATCTCGGCATAGCCGAGATTGGCCACCGCATTGAGGGAGATATCCGGCACGCTGCGTCCGAAGACGATGTGGAAGACCAGCAGATCGTCCAGCGGCGCGCTGGCGTAGCCGATCGCGCGCGCGAAGTCATGGGAGCTCTGAACCGCGAAGCGGCTGCCGGTCAGCGCGATATAGAGGGCGCGCTCACCGGGGCCGAGGCTGCGCGGCGTCGCATGGGGGATCGTCTCGCCGAGCCGGAAATCCTCGAAGAAGCGGCCGGGGTTGGTTTTTGAATTCGTCACGCCGCGCTTTCGAGGGCGGCGATGGCGGCAGCGAGATCGACTAGGCGCCGGGCGTTCAGCACATGGAGATTCTCGATCAGCTTGCCGTCGACGACGACGATGCCCTTGCCCTCCGCCAGGGCCGCGGCATGGGCGGCGATGATGCGCTCGGCCCAGGCCACTTCCTCGGCCCGCGGCGCGAAGACTCGATTGGCGATCTCGAGCGTCTTGGGGTGGATCAGGGTCTTGCCGTCGAAGCCCATCTCATGGCCCTGGCGGCAGGCCGCCTCGAAGCCCGCCATGTCGTCGAGATCGAGATGGACGCCATCGAGGATCGCGAGGCCAAAGGCGCGCGCGGCCAGGATGCAGAGACCCAGGCTCGTCACCACCGGCAGGCGGTCGCGGGTATGCTGGGCATGCAGGTCGTTGACGAGGTCCGAGGTGCCCATGACGAAGCAGGCGACCCGGGGGCTCGATCCCGCGATGGCCTCGGCGTTCAGCACCGCGCGTGGCGTCTCCATCATGCACCAGATATCGAGGTCGTCCGGCGCGTCGCTCGCCGCCATGACCGTCTGCGCCTGGCGCACGGATTCCACATTCTCCGTCTTGGGCAGCAGCACCGCATTGGCGCCGGCGGTCGACGCCGCCACGAGATCGGCATAGCCCCAGGGCGTGTTGAGGCCGTTGACCCGAATGACGATCTCGCGCTGGCCATAGCCGCCCGCCTTGACGGCATTCACCACCTGGGCGCGGGCGTCGCGCTTGGCATCGGGCGCCACCGCATCCTCGAGATCGAAGATCAGGGCATCGGCGGCCAGGGTCTTGGCCTTCTCCATGGCGCGAAGATTGGAGCCGGGAATGTAGAGAACGCTGCGGCGGGGGCGGGCGGTGGGGGACAAGGCGCTGGCTCCATGGACGCGAACGCGGCGACTATAAAGGAGCGCTCTGCTGTGGCAAAGTCGCCCCCGCCATGGATGTCCTCTCGATTCAGTCGCGCGTCGCCTTTGGGCACGTCGGCAATTCCACCGCCATTCCCGTCCTCCAGCGCCTCGGCCATCAGGCCTGGCCGGTGGAGACGACCCTGCTCTCCAACCATCTGGGCTATCCGACCTATACGGGCCGCGTCCTGCCGCCCGAGGAGGTAGCCGAGGTCGTTGACGGTCTGGCGAAGCTCGGGCTCTTCGCCCGGATCGATGCGCTTCTGAGCGGCTTCCTCGGCCGCTCGGCCGCGGTCGTCGCCGATGCCGCCGGCCGGCTCCGGGCGGCGCGGCCCGAGGCGATCTATTGCCTCGATCCCGTGATGGGCGAGCGCGACGGCGGGCTTTATGTGGCGCCCGCGACGGTCGAGGCCATCGCCCGACAGCTCCTGCCCCTGGCGGATTTCATCCTGCCCAATGCCTTCGAGCTCGACCTCCTGGCCGGCGGCAGCCGGTCCCGCAGCCTGGCCGATGTCATCGCCGCCGCCGAGGCGGTGTCACGGCGCGCCTGCCCGGGCGCAGTCGTCCTTGCTACCGGCCTCGACCGCGAGGACGGGCCAGGGGACCGCATCGAGGTTCTGGCGGCCGGGCGCAATGAGATCTGGCTTGCCAGCGTGCCCCGCCTGAAGCTGCCGCTCCACGGCGCCGGCGATCTCTTCGCCGCCACCTTCCTCGCCCACTATCTGCATCAGCGGGATCTGCCGGGGGCGCTGGGCGCGACCATGGATTCGACCCATGCCGTCTTTCTCGCCTCGGTGGGGCGGGAGGAGATGGCGCTGGTGGCGGCCTTGGATCTGCTCCCTCACCCACCGAGGATCGCGCGGATCGAACGGCTTCGCTGATGCGCGTGACGGCCATCGACCATATCCAGCTTGCCATGCCCGCCGGCGGCGAGGCGCTGGCCCGCGGCTTCTACGGCGAGATACTCGGCTTGCCGGAGAAAGAAAAACCGCCGATGCTGGCTGCCCGCGGCGGCGCCTGGTTCGAGCGCGCCGATCTCAAGATCTATCTCGGCGTGGAAAAGGATTTCCGCCCCGCTCGCAAGGCGCACCCTGCGCTGGTGGTGGAAGATCTGCCGACCCTCGCCGACCGGCTGCGAGCAGCGGGCTGCCCGGTCATCGACGACGAGCCGCTGCCCGGCTACCGCCGCCTCTACACCGAGGACCCCTTCGGCAACCGCATCGAGCTGCTGGAGCCGGATTAGCACCGACTCTCAGCCTTCATGCAAAAGTCCAGCCGGGTTCTCTTTGTATCCCCTTCCCCCTTGCGGGGGAGGGTTAGGGCGGGGGGTTAGATCCGCGTCCGCGGATCATCAAGAGTCTGCGCTGTATCGGCTGCAACATTGAGTCTATGGCCACCCCCACCCCGGCCCTCCCCCGTCAAAGCGCGGGCCTTACGGCCCGCAGGGGGAGGGGGTAGAAAGTAACAGCGGCGCTCGACGAGATATGTATATGCCTTAGTGCGAAAGCGGGAATGACGGCGAAAAAGCTGTGCTCTTATC
The DNA here is from genome assembly GCA_035482595.1 of Verrucomicrobiia bacterium. Lineage (GTDB taxonomy): Bacteria > Pseudomonadota > Alphaproteobacteria > Dongiales > Dongiaceae > DASXQK01. The sequence continues at coordinate 33 of DATHQQ010000569.1, read as the reverse complement.
CCACCTGCCATTCGGCGCCGGGGGCGGGAGAAG
>DATHQQ010000568.1:0-10315 GCA_035482595.1 Verrucomicrobiia bacterium | reverse complement strand
AGCGCGGCGGCAATGTGAACCGGCGCGGCACCAGGGTGCGCTTCCATGCCGACCCCGAGGTCTTCGGCAAAGAGGCCCGTTTCCAGCCGGCGCGGCTCTATCGCATGGCGCGCTCGAAGGCCTATCTCTACCGAGGCGTCGAGATCCGCTGGCGCTGCGACCCCGCCCTGATCGGCAAGAGCGAGGAGACGCCGGCGGAGGCGGTGCTGCATTTCCCCGGCGGCCTTGGCGATTTTCTCGCCGCGAGCCTGGAGGGCCGCCAGACCGTCACCTCCACGCCCTTCGCCGGCGAGGCCAAGCTCCCGGACGATCAGGGCCGGCTGGAATGGGCCATCGCCTGGCCCGCCGATGGCGAGGGCTTCCTGAATTCCTATTGCAATACCGTGCCGACGCCCGAGGGCGGGACCCATGAGGCGGGGCTGCGCAGCGGCTTGACGCGCTCGCTCAAGGCCTATGGCGAGCTGACCGGCAACCGCAAGGCGGCCCAGATCACGCCGGAGGACGTCTGCGGCGGGGCCGCCATGATGCTCTCCCTCTTCATCCGCGAGCCCCAGTTCCAGGGCCAGACCAAGGAGAAGCTCGCCAACGTCGAGGCGGCACGCCTGGTCGAGGCGACGATCAAGGATCACTTCGACCACTGGCTGCCGGCCGATACGGCGCGCGCCAATGATCTGGTCGACCGCGTCGTCGAACTGGTCGAGGAGCGGCTGCGCCGCAAGCAGGACAAGGAACTCGTCCGCAAGACCGCGACCCGGAAGCTGCGCCTCCCCGGCAAGCTCGCCGATTGCACGCGCAACAGCGCCGAGGGGACGGAGCTCTTCCTGGTCGAGGGCGATTCCGCCGGCGGCTCGGCCAAGCAGGCGCGCGAGCGCGAGACCCAGGCCGTGCTGCCGCTGCGCGGCAAGATCCTCAATGTTGCCAGCGCCTCGACCGAAAAGCTGGCCCAGAACCAGGAGCTGATCGATCTGATCCAGGCCCTGGGCTCGGGCACCCGCGACAAGTTCGAGGAGAAGAAGCTGCGCTACGAGCGCATCATCATCATGACCGACGCCGATGTGGATGGCGCCCATATCGCCTCGCTGCTCATGACCTTCTTCTATCGCGAGATGCCGGGGCTGATCGAGAAGGGCCATCTCTTCCTGGCCCAGCCCCCGCTCTATCGCCTGAGCCAGGGCGGCACGGTCACCTATGCCCGCGACGACCGCCACAAGGAGGAGCTGATGAAGACGACCTTTGCCGGCAAGGGCAAGGTCGAGATCAGCCGCTTCAAAGGCCTGGGCGAGATGCCCGCTTCCCAGCTCAAGGAGACGACCATGGACAGGAACAAGCGCATCCTGCTCCGGGTCGTGGTGCCGGACCGCTATGCCGAGGCCGACCGGGCCGAGCATCGCGAGACGTCGAAGCTGGTGGAGAGCCTGATGGGGCGCAAGCCGGAGCTGCGCTTCGCCTTCATCCAGGAGCATGCCAAGCTGGCCCAGAACCTGGATGTCTAGGCCATCGGATCATCTGGACGCCGGATCATCTGGACGCGGGATCATCTGGACGCAGGATCACGGGCGGATCACAAATCGGGGAGATGGTTGCTGTCGGATCGCGGCAACCCTAGCTTGGTTCAAAGGCCCAAGGAGAGTTCCATGCCGCGTCTGAAGCCCGCTCTGTTTGCTCTCTCGTTCCTGCTCGCCGCCTGCACCTCCGGCTCGTCCGGCGGCAAGGGCCTCAGCAGCGGCAGCATCTATTGGACCTATTACGACACCTCCTACACGCCGTTCCAGGACATCGCCATCGCTGGCGGGTCCGGTCAGCTTCTGACCCAGGTCCTCGGCAATCCTTTCGATGTGGACCAAGAGCAGTTCGACAAGGCGGTGACCGACGCGATGCACGGCGCCCATTTCGGGCCTGCGACCCAATTCACCGCGACTCCCAACGGCAGCTTCAAGCGCGCGTTCTATGTGCGGCTGTCCTTCGACGGTGGCGGAATCAACAGCATCTGCAACGCCCCGCCCTCGCCCCCGGCGCGCAATGCGAAGCCGACCGGGAGCGTCAGGCTCTCCGCGGCCTTCTGCCAGTCGGGCGAGCCGCTGAGCTACCTGGAAGGGGGCGGCTCGGGCTACAGCGGGCCGACGGATCCGCGCTTCGTCGCGTTCATGCAAGAGGTGACCTTCAACCTCTTCCCGCCGAGCAACTCGACGCTGCGCCGCGGACAACCCGGCAATTGCCAGTGGCCGGGCTGCTGACGAGCGATAGTTCAAAGCGGCTATTCTCTTTTGCGTCATGCCCGGGTCGGCCGAAGGTCGAGCCCGGGTAACGCAGCGGCTCTGCGGCCCGAGGTGCTGTCCTGCCTCTACCTCTGCAGCCAGCCCCGCAGCGCCGCCGTGACGGCCTCGGGCTGCTCCAGCGGCGAGAGGTGGCCGCAATCCTCCACCACGACGAGCTCCGCCCCCGGGATCGCCGCCGCCATCTCCTCATGCAGGGCGGGCGGCGCGAGAGGGTCCTGGCGGCCGCAAAGGAGGAGCGTCGGGCAGGCAATGGCGGCGAGGCCCGCGCGGCTGTCGGGGCGGGCGCGGACGGCGCGCTGCTGGCGCTGGAAGGCCTTGCGCCCCACCCGTTCCGCCATGGCGCCGAGAATGGTCGAGAGCCGGCGGTCGGCCAGCCGCTTGGGGTGGACCAGCAGGGTGGTGAACAGCCCCACCTGGCCCAGGGCCGACGGGCTGGCGGGCCGTCCGGCGGTGTCGGTTCCCTGAGGTTCCTCCGCGGTTCCCTCGCTCTGCTCGTCCGGTCGGGCGGTGGTGTCGAGCAAGGCGAGCCGGGTCACCCTCTCCGGCGCCCGGCGCATGATCTCCAGCGCCACATAGCCTCCCAATGATATGCCGGCGAGGGCGAAGTGCTTCGGCTGACTTGCCAGCACCCGGGCTGCCATGGAACCCACGGAATCATCCCGCGTCAGATCCCCCACCCGCACATCGGCGATGTCGGACAGCCCGGCGATCTGGTGGCGCCAGAGAGCGGCGTCGCAGAGCGCGCCGGAGAGCAGAACCAGGGGCTGCCGGCGCCAGCGCAGCGCGATGCTCACCGCCGGAACGGCCCGCGACAGGGAGACGCAAGGCGCAAAAAATGGCGCCAATGGCTTGTATTCATCAGGGAATTCCCTACCTAAAGATTGACAAAATCCTATCCACTCCTATGATCCGCCGCAATTTTTCGCGGAGCATTCGTTCCCGCTTCCGTGAAAATCCGGCGATCGGACTTTAGAAAACATTGATGACTTTTAGTGATCTCGGGCTGAGCCCGGAAGTGCTGCGTGCGGTCGAGGAAGTCGGCTATGTCGAGCCGACTCCCATTCAGGCGCAGGCGATTCCCCACGTCCTCATGGGACGCGATGTTCTGGGTTCGGCCCAGACAGGCACAGGCAAGACCGCCTCCTTCACCTTGCCGATGATCGACATCCTGACCAGCGGACGGGCCCGGGCCCGCATGCCGCGCTCGCTCATCCTGGAGCCGACGCGCGAGCTCGCCACGCAGGTGGCCGAGAATTTCGACACCTACGGCAAGTATCACAAGCTGAGCCAGGCGCTACTGATCGGCGGCGAATCCTTCGTCGAGCAGCTTAAGAAACTCGACCGCGGCGTCGACGTTCTCATCGCCACCCCGGGCCGCATGCTCGATCTCTTCGAGCGCGGCAAGATCCTGCTCAGCGATGTGAAGATCCTCGTCATCGACGAGGCCGACCGCATGCTGGACATGGGCTTCATCCCCGACGTCGAGCGCATCGTCGGTCTGCTGCCGAAGATCCGCCAGACGCTGTTCTTCTCCGCCACCATGCCGCCGGAGATCCGCCGCCTCGCCGACGCCTTCCTCTCGAACCCGAAGACGATCAGCGTGGCACCGCCCGCGTCCCCCGCCGCCGCGGTGGTCCAGGCCATGGCGGTGATCAATCACCAGGACAAGCGCGAGACCCTGCGTCATCTGCTGCGCACCGAGAACGTGCGCAACGCCGTGATCTTCTGCAACCGCAAGCGCGACGTGGACATCCTGCAGCGCTCGCTCTCCAAGCATGGCTTCGATGCCTCCCCGCTCCATGGCGACATGGCCCAGGCGCGCCGGACCGAGACCCTGGACCGCTTCCGCAACGGCGAGATCGCGGTCCTGGTGGCGAGCGATGTGGCGGCCCGCGGCCTCGATATCGAGGGGCTGAGCCACGTCTTCAATTTCGACGTTCCGATCCACGCCGAGGACTACATCCATCGCATCGGCCGCACCGGCCGGGCGGGCCGCGAAGGCCATGCCTTCACCCTGGCCAGCGAGGGCGACGGACGCTTCGTCGAGGCGATCGAGAAGATGCTGGGCAAGGAGATCCCGCGCATCGAGATCTCGGGCATTCCGACCGTGGGCTTCGAGGAGTCCGACGGGCGCCGCGGCCGCGGCCGGCCCACCCCCTCGGGCGCCAGCGGGCGTGCCGGGGAGAGGGAGCCCCGGGGCGAGAAGCGGCCTCCGCGCGAGAGGAAGCCCAGGAGCGAGCGGCCGCGGGCGGAGCCCATAGCTGCCCAGCCCGTCACCGTCGAGCTCGCCGAAGTGCCGGCGCCCGCTGTCGAGCCCGTTGCCGCCCAACACCACCCGGCCCAACACCACCCAGAAGTTCACGACTCCTCACGCAGAGCCGTCGAATCGCAGAAAGCCCCGGGGCGCCCCATCGAGGAGAAGCCTATGCCGCAACAGAGCCGCCATGCCGCCGTCAAATCGGGCGAGCGCCGCTCGCGGTCACCGCGCTCGTCGGATTCCGACAGCGACCACGACCAGCCGGTGCTCGCCTTCGGCGACCATATGCCGGATTTCCTGAAGCGCCCGGTCAAGCTGCCCCCGCTGCGCAAGGAAGAGCCGGAAGCCGCCTGATCTAAATCTTTCCCAGGGTCGGCATTCTACGCAAGGACCCTGCCTTGCATCTCCCAGCCAAAGCAGCTCTGATCCTCATCGACCTGCAAAAGGCGATCGACGACCCGCGCTGGGCGTCCGAGGGACCGCGCAACAATCCCGATGCAGAAACCAAGGTCGCGCGCTTGCTGCGCCATTGGCGCGAGGCAGGTCGGCCGATCTTCCACATCCGCCATGATTCCCGAGAGCCGAACTCCACCTATCGCCCCGGCCAGCCGGGCAATGGCTTCAAGCCCGAGGTGATGCCCTTGGCCGGCGAGAGCGTGATCGCCAAGCAGACCAACAGCGCCTTTATCGGCACGGATCTCGAGGCGCAGCTTCGCGCCCGCGGCATCAGCGATCTGGTCGTCGCGGGGGTCATCACCAACAACTCGGTGGAAGCCACGGTACGCATGGCCGGCAACCTCGGCTTCGATGTTCATCTCGTCGAGGACGCCTGCTTTACCTATGCCCGGCGCGACTACCGCGGCCATTTGCGCAGCGCCGAGGAGGTGCATGCGATGTCGCTGGCCAATCTCGACGGCGAGTATTGCCGGGTGACGACGGCGGGGGAAATTCTCGGGCGCTAGTGTAGGCCCTTCCTTCCGTCATTCCCGCGAAAGCGGGAATCCAGGGCAACAAGCGAGACGATGGCCCTGGATCCCCGCTTTCGCGGGGATGACGAGAGAATGAAGTTGGGTTACCCGACTTTACCCGCGACCACCAAGGCATCCAGTGCCAGCGGACCCTCCGGTCCGGCGAGAACCGGATTGACGTCGATCTCGGCGACCAAGCTGCCCAGGTCTGCGACCATGACCGAGAAGCGCGCCAGCGCTTCGGCGAGCGCGCCCATATCCGCGGGCGGGCGGCCGCGCTTGCCGTCGAGGAGCGGGCGCAGCGCCAGGCTGTCGATCAGGCGCAGCGCCTCATCGGCATCGAACGGCGCCAGCGCCAAGGCCTGATCCTTCAGAAATTCGATCAGCACCCCACCCGCGCCCACCATCACCACCGGGCCGAAATGCGGATCGATCTTGGCGCCGAAGGCGAGCTCGATCCCTGCCCCGCCTGCCGCCATGGGCGTCGCCAGGACCCGGGGGCCGAGGCGCCGGGCGAGGTCCTCATAGGCTGCTGTCACGGATGACGCATCTGCCAGCCCGAGCTTCACGCCGCCCACATCCGATTTATGCAGGATGCCGGGCATGGCCGTCTTCAGGACCAGGGGAAAACCCAGATCCCGCCCGGCTTCGACGGCGGCGGCGGCGTCTTCGACGATGCGATGCGGCAGCACCGGGAGGCCGTAATCGGCGAAGAGGCTGAGACCCTCGGCCTCCTCCAGCGCGCCGCCGCCGGCGAGCCTCCTCTGCCAGCGGGCGCTGAGGCCCGCGGGCGGCGCTGCCGGCGCCATGGCCGGGTGCAGGCGGAAATCGCGCCGGCGCATCGCACCCCGGATCGCCGCCAGCGCCGGGCTGAGGCCGATCAGCACCGGCAGGCCGGCGCGGGTGTTGGCGACCGCAAGATCGTCATCGCCCGGCGCGGCCAGATTGTTGATGAAGACGACCGGCTTCTCGCTGCCGGCATGGGCCTGCTGCATCGCCTCGGCATAGGCATGGTGCAGGGCCTTGCCGGTGCGGGTTTCGACGCAGAGCGCACCGATGGCGGTGTCGGGATCGGCCAGCAGCGCGCTCATGCAATCGGCGAAGATGGCCTGATAGTCATGGCCCGTGCCCCAGGCATCGAGCGGGTTGATGGGCTCCAGCCCATAGTCGAGGCGGCTGGCGAGCTTGTCGCGGGTTTCGCTCCCGATCCTGGCGAAGGGCACGCCGCGGGCGGCGGCGAGATCGACCAGCAGCTCCCGCTCGCCGCCGGAGTCATGCATGCTGGCAAGCCCGCCGCGGGCGAGCCGCCGCGGCTGGGCGAAGAGCAGCAAGGCATTGGCGAACTCGTCGAGATCCTCGACCACGACGACGCCATGGCGCCGGAACACCGCCCGCTGGACGGCGTCGTCGCCCACCAGCGCCCCGCTGTGGGACAGGGCCAGCGCGGCACTTTCCGGCGTACGCCCGACCTTGATGGCGACCACGGGAATGTCGCGCCGATTGGCGAACTCGAGCCCGGCAACGAAACCCGCGGGATCGCGGATCGCCTCAAGGAAGAGTGCCACGACCCGCGTGCTCGGCATATTGAGGGCATAGTCGAGATAATCGGCGGCGGTGGTCACCAGCTCCTGCCCCGCCGAGACGGCGAGGCAATAGCCGAAGCGGCGATCGTTATGGACCAGCGCGCTGAAGGCGGAGCCCGAATGGCTGATGAGGGCGATGGGCCCGCTGCCGACCCAATCGGGCGGCGGAAAGCCGCAGAGCCTGACGCCGGCCTCGTTGTTGTAGAAGCCCATGCCATTGCCGCCGCAGATCGCCATGCCCGCGCGGCGAGCGAGATCGGCGATGCGCCGGGTGAGCGGCGGGGTGCCGTCGCCCTCGAGATAGCCGCTGGCCAGGATCGTCGCCGCCGGGATGCCCGCCGCCGCGGCCGCCTGCACCGTCGCCTCGAGCCGGGCATTGGCGACCCCCAGCAGCGCGTGATCGACCCGCTCCGGCAGATCGGCCAAAGAGGGGTAGCAGGCGATCCCCTCGATCTCCTCATAGTTCGGATTGATCGCATAGACACGGCCTGTGAAGCCGCCGCCCCGCAAGCCACGGATCATGCCATTGCCGACGCTGTCCGCCTTCGGCGAGGCGCCGACCAAAGCGATGGAGCGCGGTGCGAGAAGCGTTGCCAGGCGATGATCGGCGAGATGGGAGGCGGCCAGGCCGGCGACGGCGCGGTTCATCGAGGAGGCCTCAACTCTTCTGAGGGTCGGATCCGCCACGGGTCAGCGCATCGAGCAGCGCAGCCTCCTGCGCCTGCAGCCGGGCGAGGGTCTCGGCACGCTCCGCCTGGAGTGCGCGCAGCGCCTCCAGGGTGGCGGTCTGGCCCCCCGCCGGCGAAGGCCCGGCGAAATGGCGGGGAAAGAGGCCGGAGAGGAAGAGGCGGCAGATGCGCTTGGCCTCCGCCCGATCGAAGCTCGCGGGATCGATCATCAGATCGTTCAGGAAGCCGTCGAGCATGGCGTTGAAGCCATAGGCCACGGCATCGGCGCTGAAGCCGCCGTAGCCGCCCTCCTCGATCAGCCGGTGGAACAGCACCCGCGTCACCTCGAAATAGCTGGCCTCCAGCCGCGACACGCGCTCGCGGTGGCTGGGATTGACCTGGGCCTCCGCCCAGAAAGCGTACCAGACGGAAACCTTCTCCAGGCTGCTGACCCGCGGATCGAATTCGAACTCGATCATGGCGTCGATCTTCGCCGCCCCCGTCTCGCCGGCCTTTGCCGAGGCCTGGGCCCAGAAGGCCTCATATTCCTCGACCAGGAATTCCAGGGTCGCGGCGAGAAGCTGCTCCTTGCTGCGGAAATGGAAATTCACGATGCCCGGCGAGAGCCCCGCCAGGGTGGCGACATGGTTCAGGGTCAGCTTGGCATAGCCGTAGCGGCCGATGGCGGTGATGGTCGCCTCCACCAGCTGGCGCTGGCGCGCCTCGCGGATCGGCGTCACCCGAGGGGTCTTGGCCGCCTGATTCTCGTTCATCGCCTGCATCCGCCCGTCGCCCGAAGCCCTTCCAAACTATCACATTTTTGCAGGTGCGAAATTAAACAGTCATATAGACATATAGACAATTTTGATAAAAACAGGTAGAAAACTTATACAGCCATTCAAGCAATGGCTCTTATATGACCGGCGCTCGGCGATGCCATGGGGGTGACGCGCGGGGCCGGTCGGATCGGAGAGGATCATGAACGCCCCGACCCGGCGGATCAAACCGGCCTACAGGCTCGACAAATCCACGGCCCACTTCCAAAGAGCGGTCAAATCCATGCCCTTGGGAGTGAGCTCCAACTTCCGCTTCTGGGGCGAGGGGAAAACCGTCTATGTCAAACGCGGTAGGGGCGCTCGTCTCTGGGACTTCGACGATAATTGCTACATCGACTACCGCCTGGGCTATGGCCCGGCGATCCTGGGGCACTGCCATCCGGAGGTCGATGCCGCGGCCCGCGAGGGCCAGGATGTGGGCACCGTCTTTGCGCTCGGCACCGAGCGCGAGGTCGTGGTCGCCGAGATGATCTCGGAGATGGTGCCGGCGGCGGAGCTGGTGCGCTTCTCCAACTCCGGCACCGAGGCCGTCATGGCGGCGCTCCGCCTGGCGCGCGGCGCCACGGGTCGTGACCACTACGTCACCTTCGAGGGCAGCTATCACGGCCTGTTCGACGCCACCATGTGGACCGCCGACATGGCCAATATGACCGACGCGGTGAAGGGCCCCGATGTCGTCAGCTACGGCAAGGGCATTCCCCAGCTCGTGCGGCAGCTCTTCTGGCAGGTGCCCTACAACGATGCCAACCGCCTCGAGGATGTGCTGAAGCAGCACGGCCATACCATCGCCGCGGTGCTCATCGAGCCGATCCTCGGCAATTGCTGCGGCATTCCCTCCAAGCCCGAGTTCCTCAAGGCGGTGCGCGAGCTCTGCACCAAATATGACGTGCTGATGATCGTGGACGAGGTGAAGACCGGCTTCCGCGTCGCCAAGGGCGGCGCCCAGGAGCTCTATGGCATCAAGGCCGATATCTGCACCATGGCCAAGGCGGTGGCCAACGGCTATCCCATCGCCTGCATCGGCGGTCGCGAGGATCTGATGCGCCACTACGGCCGAGGCGTGGCCCATGGCGGCACCTATACGGCACAGGCCATGAGCCTGGCGGCGGCGGAGAAGACGCTGACCATCCTGCGCGACACGACGGCGCTGGCCGATATCGCGGCCTACGGCAAGGCAATGCAGGAGGGCATCGGGCGCATCCTCTCGGCCCGCGGCGTGCCCCACAGCTTCACGGGGCATCACAGCATGAGCGGCCTGTTCTTCCGCGAGACCCCGCCCGACAATTACCGGGACTGGAAGACCAGCGACTACACCTTCTACGACCATCTGGCGGGGAAGCTGATCGAGCGCGGCGTGATGTGCGAGCCCGACAGCCGCGAGCCCTGGTTCATCTCCTCGGCCCATGACGCCGACTGTTTGGCCGAGACCTTGGATGTGTTCGAGGAAGCCGTCGACATCACCCTCGATGAGCTCGGCCGCGAGCATGGCGCCAAGACCGCGCCGCTGATGGCGGGGATTTCGAACTAGGAAGCCACTGTCCTTCCGCGTCTATCGAAAGGGCGGCTCCCACTCGGGCCGCCCTTTTTCTTTCATCGTCATTCCCGCGACAGCGGGGATGACGGAACTTGAAAGCCTCCGCCGGCTGGAACCGATCCCCGGCCGCCGCCACACACAACCCCAGATATGGGAACGCCCGTTCGCCCCTGTACTTCGGACCACGCCTTGG
>DATHQQ010000567.1:0-2528 GCA_035482595.1 Verrucomicrobiia bacterium | reverse complement strand
TCGCGGCATAGTTCTCCGAGACCGAGCCGTGCTTCCAGAAATCGTCGCGGCGCTGATGGGCGAGCCAGAGCGGCGGAAAGGGACGCAGCACCTCCAGCCGCTCGAGCCATTGCTTCCGCCAGCCCGCCCCCACCATCGCGGGATCGGGCGGCAAAGCGGCATAAGTGAAGAAGGCTGCCCCCCAATCCATATTGTCGGCCAGCAGGGCGCCGCCCATGAAATGCACGTCATCGGCATAGCGGTCGACGGTCGAGGCGAGGGAGATCACCGCCTTCAGAGCCGGCGGTTGGCGCGCCGCCACCTGCAGCCCGTTGAAGCCGCCCCAGGAGATGCCGATCATTCCGACCTTGCCGCTGCACCAGGGTTGGGCCGAGAGCCAGGCGATGATCTCGACGGCGTCGTCCTGCTCCTGCTGCAGATATTCGTCGAGGAGCAGACCGTCGGAATCGCCGCTGCCGGCGATATCGACCCGGGCGCAGGCATAGCCTTGGGCGGCGACCCAGGCATGGGTCTCCTCGTCCCGCGGCCGCGTGCCGTCGCGCCGGCGATAGGGGATGTATTCGAGGATGGCCGGAACGGGCTCACGCTCGGCATCGACCGGCAGCCAGAGCCGGGCCGCCAACCGCCGCCCGTCCGACATGGGAATCCAGGCGAGCTCGATCGTGCGGATGCGGCCAGAGACGTCCTCGACGATCGGTGCGGAATCCATTCCGATGTTTTTCCTATGTCTTTTTTCGAGCGGTGCGCTTGGCGGCGACGCCTTTGGTCTTGCGTTCGACCTTCGGCTTCTCGCCGCCCGGCGGGAGCCGGCTGGCGAGATAATCGCGACAGAGGCGCCGGGCGCGCGCCGGCTGGATCCGCTTGGCATCGATGGCATAGGCCCACCAGAAGCCGTCGATGAGGGCGGTGAGGCCGAGGAAAATATCCTCCGCCAGCGGCTCGGCCACGAGCTGGCGCAGCGCGAACATGATGTTGGATTCGAAGCGGCGGTTCAGCACCTGCTGCAGCCGGGCGAAGCGCGGATCGCGCCTGACCTCGAGCCAGAAGGTCAGCCAGGCCACCATGGAATCCGGCAGGAAATGCCGGCGCGAGAAACAGCCGTCGATGACGGCATGCAATCGGGCCAGTGGCGTCGGCGCGGCCGGCAAACGGCGCGCGATATCCTCCCCCAGATTGCGCATGAGGCGGCGCATGGTCGCCTCCAGCAGCGCTTCCTTGCCGTCGAAATAGTGATTGACCAGCCCGGGGGAGAGGCCGGCATGGCGCCCGATGGTGGCCAGGGTCGCGTCCTGCAGCCCGCCTTGCGAAATGGCGGCGATGGTGGCCTCGATCAGCTCGTTGCGGCGAAAGCTGCGAAGCCGCGCATTGACCATGTAGGAAGCGTCCCCAGAGTCCGTTTATGCATCTCTCATCGAGAGATTTATTGTTCGATTGAACAATCCGCTGTTTGCCCTGTCAACGGTCTTGCGCCATATTCGCCGCCGCGAGGAGCAGGGAGGGCGATGGGATGACGGCGGCGCCGGTCTTGCGCGGCGATTGGCTGTTTCCGACGGAGATCCGCTTCGGCGCCGGGCGCATCGCGGAGCTGGGCGATGCCTGCCGGCGCCTCGGCCTTCGCCGGCCGCTGATCGTCACCGATCGCGGCCTCGCCGCCACGCCTATCGCCGAGCTCGTCCGCGATTCCGCCGACGTCCCGGGCGTCGCGCCCGGCTTCTTCGCCGAGGTGCAGGAGAATCCCACGGGCCGCAACGTCGAGGCGGGGGTCGCCGCCTTCAACGACCACCGCGGCGACGGCGTGATCGCGCTCGGCGGGGGCAGCGGCCTCGATTGCGCCAAGACCATCGCGATCCTGGCGGCCTGCGGCGGCCCCCTCTGGCGCTTCGCCTGGCCCGATCACGAGGCGGCGCAAGCCGAGCCCGGCCGCTTCCCCATCATCGCCATCCCCACCACCGCGGGCACGGGGGCGGAGGTCGAGCCCAGCGCCATCATCACCGACAGCGATGCGCCGGCGAAACGTGCCATCTTGCATCCCGCGATGTTGCCCAAGATCGTGATCGCCGATCCGGCGCTCACCATAAGCCTGCCGGCGAAGCTCACGGCCGCCACCGGCATGGATGCCCTCAGCCATAATCTGGAGGCGCTCTGCGTCGCGGCTTATCACCCGATGGCGGATGCGATCGCGGCATCCGGCATCGCCTTGATCGGGCGCTGGCTGCCAGTGGCCGTGGCGGAGCCCGGGAATATCGAGGCGCGCAGCCATATGATGGCCGCCGCCATCATGGGTGCCACGGCCTTCGGCAAGGGGCTGGGGGCCATGCATGCCCTCAGCCACGCCATCGGCGCGCTCAAGGGCCATCACCATGGCCTGACCAACGCAGTGCTGATGCCTTTCGTGCTGAGCCACAACCGGCTGGCCATCGCCCCCGCAATGGCGAGTCTCGCCGATGCTCTGCACCTCGCGGGCGAGCCCTTCCCTGCCGTGCGGCAATGGATCCTCGATCTGCGCCGCCGGCTCGCCATTCCCGAGA
>DATHQQ010000566.1:0-5043 GCA_035482595.1 Verrucomicrobiia bacterium | reverse complement strand
ACGCTCTTCGTCATCGAGCTGCCTCAGCGCCACGGCCGTACCGGACCCCATCGCGCCGCTGTTGCACAAAGCCGGGCGGCGTCCTAGTTTCGCCCGCTGGAGCGCCCCCGCTGGAGCGAATACCGCAGGAAGGAAGCGACGAGCCATGAACCAGACCGAGCCGGCCCACAATCAAGCATCGGATCATTCTTCCGATCTGCCCGACGGCTACATCTATGCCGGCGCCGTCGGCGTCATGGGCCTGATCGCGCTCTTCCTCGCCGCCCACGCCGGCCATGGCATGGCCTATAGCGCGGGGCTCGCCTTCTTCGCCTTCGCCGTGCTGTTCATCTTCCTGATGATCAAGCGCGGCTATGACAAGAAAGAAGGCCTGCGCAGCGGCGGCCTGCCGCTCTTCGTGCGCGTGGCCATCTCGGTCGTCTTCGGCTATTTCCTCTACGGCATCGTCGCCGATCAGGCCCCCGATCAGGCGACCCTGGTCGGCATCATCTCCGCCGTCGTCGTCTTCGCCTTGCTGGCGATCATCGACCGGATCGCGATTCGGGCGGAGTAGCTCTTCCCAGAGGGACATCCCTTCTCGTCATTCCCGCGAAAGCGGGAATCCAGGGCCACAGATCTCGCTGGTTGCCCTGGATCCCCGCTTTCGCGGGGATGACGGAAGAGAACATTCAATCCAGCTGCAGCAGCAGCGATTTCAGATAGGCGCTTTCCGGCAAGGCGGGATGCACCGGGTGGTCGGCTGCCGCACCTGCGGCACGCAGGATGCGCCCCTCGCGGCTGGCATCGACCAGCCCGCGGGCGACCTGTCGCTCGAACTCCTCGACCGGCATGTTGTGGGAGCAGGAGGCGATGAAGAGGAAGCCTTCCGGCTCGACCAGCGAGGCGGCGAGGCGCGCCAGCTTTCGATAGGCCCTGGCACCTTGCTTCAGATCTTTCTTTGACTTCACGAAGGCCGGCGGGTCGGCGACCACCATGCCGAAGCGGGTCCCGGTCGCACCCAGGCGCTCCAGCTCCTCGAAGGCTTCGGCTCGGCGGAAGCGGCAGCGCGCCGCGAGCCCGTTCGCGGCCGCCGATTTCTCCGCCAAAGCGAGTGCCGCTTCCGACCGGTCGATGGCCGTGACCTCGCGCGCGCCCGCCTTGGCCGCGGCCAGGGCAAAGCCGCCGGCATAGCTGTAGACGTCGAGCACCGTGAGCCCGGCGGCCAGCCGCGCCGCCGCGGCCCGGTTGTCGCGCTGATCGAAGAACCAGCCGGTCTTCTGCCCGCTTTGAGGATCGGCGAGGAAGCGAAGCCCGTTCTCCTCCAGCTCAATCGGCCCGTCGAGGCTCCCCTTGGCGAATTTCACATAGGACGGCAAGCCCTCGGCCATGCGCGCCGGGGAATCCGAGCGCAGCAGCACGACCTCGGGCGCGAGCACGCGATCGAAGGCCTCGAGCAGCTCGGGCAGCAGCAGCTCCATGCCGGCGCAGTTGATCTGGGCCACCAGCAGGCCGCCGAAGCGGTCGACCACCGTCCCGGGAAGGCCGTCGGCCTCGGCGTGGGCCAGACGATAGAAGGGGCGATCATAGAGCCGGTCGCGCAAGGTGGTGGCCCTCAGCAGCCGGTCGGCCAGGAAGCGGGCATCGATCACGGCATCGAGCCGGCGCGTCAGCACCCGGCAGGCGATCAGCGTATGCGGATTGAAGAAGGCGAGCGCCGCGGCGTCGCCATTGGCGCGGAGCAGGCGTACGACGCTGCCCGGCGGCAGGGCCTTGGTGCCCGCATCCATGACGATCTCGTTGGAATAGATCCAGGGATGGCCAAAGAGGAGGCGGCGGTGGGCCTCGGGCCGAAGGGTGATGCTGCGCATGGGCGCTCTCTATCGGCCCCCGCCTTGCAGGGCAAGGTTAATCGGGGTCGCAGCCTATAGCCGCTTGGAGATCGGCTGGATGAACTGGGGCTCGATGTCCCAGGGGAAGAGAATCCAGGTGTCCTGGCTGACCTCGGTGATGAAGGTATCCACAAGGGGCCGGCCAGCGGGCTTGGCATAGACCGTGGCGAAATGGGCTTCGGGCAGGAGGCGGCGCACCTCCTGGGCCGTGCGGCCGGTATCGACCAGATCGTCGATGATGAGCCAATCCTTGCCGCTGGCGGCCGCGGCCGCGCTCTTCAGAATGGTGAGGGCGCTCTGCCGGAACTCGTCATAGCTGGTGATACAGAGCGTATCGATGATGCGAATGTCGAGCTCGCGGGCGACGACGGCTGCGGGCACCAGCCCGCCGCGGGTCACCGCCACGATGCCCTTGAAGGGTCCGGCCTCCACCAGCCGCCAGGCCAGCGCCTTGGCGTTGCGGTGAAGCTCCTCCCAGGTCACGGGAAAATTCTTCTGCGGCACGCTGCTCATGATGTCGTTCCCCCAGGGCAAGATCGGCTCGGCCGAAGCCGCGGTTGTAGCGCGCGCGGAGGGCGGGAACAACGATGGAGGCGACGGCCGCTCAGCGCGCCAGTCCCAATGCCAAGGCGGTGATCTGGCCCGTGGGCGAGCGCAGCTCGTTGAAAATCGTGAAATGATTGGCGCCGGCGACCGGCAGCAGCGGCCCCGGCTGATGCGCCGCGGCGCGCAGCGCGTTCAGATCGCGGCTGTCGGCGACCAGCGGCGGCAGCTCATCCGTGCCATAGGTGATGGCCAGCGGCTTCGCCACGGCCGGTAGGCGCAGCGGCGACAGGGCGGCGACCTCCTCATCCGTCAGCTTCAGTTTCTCATTGAGATAGGTGTCGCGGATCGGCCCCAGCTCATAGACGCCGGAAAGGGCGACACCCGCCTTCACCGCGGCATGGCCGAGTCCCATGGCCGTGAGATGCCCGCCCGCCGACCAGCCGGAGAGGATGATCGGCCCGGCGATGCCATGGGCCCTGCCGTTGGCGGCGAGCCAGTCGAGGGATGCTGTGATCTCCGCCACGATCTGCGTCAGCGTCGCTTCGGGCGCCAAGGTGTAGCCGGGCAGCGCGATGGACCAGCCGTGGCTCGCCAGCCCCTCGCCCACCACGGCGAAATCCTCGCGCCGGTTCATCTGCCAATAGCCGCCGTGGATGAAGACCAGGCAGGGCGCTGCCGCATCGGCGCCGGGGTAGAGATCCCATTTGTTGCGTTCGCCCGGACCGTAGGCCAGGTCGAGATGCCCGGGATGGGCCGCGCGGAAGGCCTGGGAGGCCTGGATGCGCGCGGCGTTCAAGGTCGCGCTCTCGGCCACGGCCTTGCCGTTGTTGTAGGACGCGTCGCGCGCCTCCCGGCTCATTGTTCCCCAGTTCACGTGGACGCCCTCCGGCTGCATGAGCGGCGCCGAGGGAGTCGGGCGCCGAGGATGATGACTCTATACCCCCTGATCGGGGGCCTTGGCGATGGAGCAGCCGTTTATGCGCCAAGTTCCGTCGGGCTGGCGCTGCATCTCGTAATCCGCCAGCACGGCGATCCCGTCCGGGCCGACCATATAGACCCGCTGCACCAGCCGGCCCTCGATCATGGTCAGCTCGCGAAACTCGACGCCGCTGGCGCGATAGACCGGCTGATAGGCGCTGCGGACCATCTGCATGAAGGTGTCGGGATCGTGGAACAGGGCCTGGATGGTGGGTGAAGCATCGGAGAAGGCGGCCGTCTGATCGTCCTTCAGGAAAGCGCCGAGCTGATGGGAGATCACCCCGCGGATGGCGGCGGTATCACCGGCGCCGAGGGCGGGATCCGCCGCCTGGGCCGCCGCAGGCAGAGCCGCGAAGAACAGCAAGGCCAGGATGAAGCTGAAACGCCGAGCTGCCAATCGTCCAGCCATGGGATGCCTCCTCAAAAGGAAACAAGTCCTGAGGCGAGGATGGTATCACAGCCCCGCTACGGGTAGTCCCCGGCTCGAAAATTTCCTCAAAAGCAAATCCGGCGCCGCAAGCATGCGACGCCGGATATGTAGAATGGGTTGGGGGTTGTTAGCGGATGTAGAGTTGGACTTCGATCACCTGTGCGGTGGGGCTGGTCGCCGCCGACATGCTGATCCGGTCGGCGGTGAGCCCCATGCTGAGAAGGTTGCGCATCACCTGATCGGCATCGCGCTGGGCGATATTGCTGTTGAGGGCGATCTGGGCGGACCCGCCGGTCTGGGGTGCGACGGCGACCAGATCGAAGGCGGCATTGGGCCGCCGCGCCAGCGCCTGGCTCACCGCCTGATAGAGCGCCTGCGTGTAGTCCGGATTGGGCTGGTCGAAGCGGATCACCACCAGCGGCCGCCCGGAGGCGATGCCGGAGCCGGGTGCCATGGCAGGGGCGGGCGCCGGCGCATAGGCGCGGCTCCCCAGGCTGGCCCCGAGCGCCTCGCCATTGTTCACCGCGACCGCGAGGGTATTCATGTAGTTGCGCTGATCCGACAGATAGAAGGTCTCGCGATTGATGTCCTGGGTCAGCTCGCTCAGCAGGCGATCGATCAGGATCGTCGTCTTGTTGACTTCGTCCTCCAGCAGCTGCAGCTGGGCATGATCTTCGTCCACCGCGCCCGAGAGCTGGAAGGTCGAGCGCGTCGATTGCATGAGGAAGTTGGAGATCGAGGCGCTGGACGCGACATCGGTCGAGAGCTTGTTCATCGAGGTCAGGATGTCGTCGCCCTGCGAGAGCTGCGCCATGGCATCCTTCCACTGCTTCACCAGCTCGGGATTGCCGGGCGTGGTGCCGACGGCGAGCCGGGAGCTGATGGTGGCGACGGTCTGGTTATAGGCCTGGACACTAGCCGCGGACTGGGCCCGCAAATTCTGCAGCGTGTTGTTCTGCGCGGTGATCGAGGCCTGCAGCTTCACCAAGTTGTTGCGGATGATCTGGATCGCGTCGCCGACCTGCGTGCCCGACGGGGTGATGGGGGTGGGCGGCTGGGGCGTGAAGCTGGTGGTGCCGAGCTTCGGACCCGGGGCGAAAGACGTGCCGGCGCTGCTGCCGCTGAGGGAGGGGAGCAGAGCTTGATCCGCGAAATCGCAACCGCCAAGAAGAAGCGCCGTGCCCAATAGGACGGCCGTGAAGCGGTTATTAATCATCAATG
>DATHQQ010000565.1:0-4566 GCA_035482595.1 Verrucomicrobiia bacterium | reverse complement strand
CCATGCAAGCGAGGACCTGGGCCTTGCTGAGCCCTGGCATCGAGCGCCCAGCCTGAGCCGCCTCCTGGGCCCGCTGGATCGAGCAGCCTGACGCTGCCAGCAAGGCCACGATGATGATCGTTCGATAAATCTTCATGTTCTCACTCCCAACTTTGGCATTTGAGAGCGTCCTGCCCCACGGGGTCAGGCGCGCTGCCACCGCATCGTATTTGTTGCTCCGTGCCCGTGGCGCCGTTGATAGGGTCGGTCAAACCGTTGATATCATCTGCCAAGCTTGCGATCGGCGGAGCAAGGCTACGGGACAGGGAGGAGGCGCCGGCGAATGTTGTCTAGTTTACGCACGGCGCTCGGGAAGCGTATCGGAAGTCCGGGTAGGCCTGCGCTCGCCCGCGTCTGGCAGCCGTTATCAACGAATTGGCAAGCCCGGCCACGACGATTGAAGGAGTGGGGCCGACCAACCGGTCAGCCATGGAATTCGCCCGGCCATTACGGCGAATGGGGCTGTTGGAGTGGAAGGCTTGCCAATAGGCAACCGGGCAGCCGTGCTATCCTCGGCGTGCATGGCATACGCGCTCTCTGCGCTGCCTCGCCGTCGTCTCGTCATGACCCTCGTCCTGGCGGCAGCCCTGGTTGCGCCCGCCACTTCCGTGCCGGCCCTCGACTTCAAGCGGGACGAGAATGTCGGCGGTCTGCATCTCAAGATCCCCATCGACTATGTCGCGGGCGGCCATGACGATGCGGAATTCCTGCTGGCGATGCATTGGCCCTCGCTGCTTCCCGCCGCGGCCGACGGGGCGCCGCCGCTGGGCCGGGACATCCTCTTCATCGACGGCGACGAGGATCAACTCGCCTTGGCGCTGCCGGCGCGCTTCGAGACCATGCGCCGCTATGTCGGCGCGGCGCCGCAGGCGGCGGGCGAGCGTTTCGGCCTGCAGGTCTTTCCCCGGGACGCGGTGCTGAGCCAGGGCCATTACGATCCGCATCTCGAGCTTCTGGTCCATGCCGAGAGTGGCGAGATCAGGAGCGTGGTGACCTGCGATATCGAGGGCGCCGCCATCGGGCCTGTCTGCCATGACGAGCTCGTCTTCCACCGCGCCCATATCACGCTGAGCTTTGCCAAGGCGCTGCTCGAGGATTGGCAGGCGATGGAGATCCGGTCGCAGCAGCTGCTGATGTCGTTTTCCGCGAGCGACAGCCGATAGCCTTATCGCCTGACCCGCGCGACCGCTTCCAGCCAGCCGGCGTAGAGGCGCTCGCGCTCGGTTTCCTTCATCTTCGGCTCGAACAGCCGGTCGCGGCGCCAGTGCTGGGCGATGTCGGCGGTCGAGGCGAAGATGCCGGCCTGAAGACCGGCGAGATAGGCGGCGCCCAGCGCCGTCGTCTCGGTCACCACAGGGCGCTCCACCGGCAAAGCGAGGACATCGGCCAGGAATTGCATCAGCCAGTCATTGGCGCTCATGCCGCCGTCGACCCGGAGCGCCTTCGGCCGCGGTGCACCATCGGCGGCCATGGCCTGCATCAGATCGCGAGTCTGGTAGCAGACGGCCTCCAATGTGGCGCGCACGATCTCGGCCCGGCCGATGTCGCGGGTGAGGCCGAAGAGGCCGCCGCGGGCCTCGGGCTCCCAATAGGGGGCGCCGAGCCCCGTGAAGGCCGGCACGAGATAGACCCCGGCATTCCCCGAAAGTCCCGCGGCGATCGCCTCGCTGTCGCTCGATTGGGCGAGGAATCCCAGCCGGTCGCGCAGCCATTGCACCGCGGCCCCGGCGACGAAAATGCTGCCCTCCAGCGCATAGGTCGTTCGGCCGGCAATCCTTGCTCCCACGGTGGTGACCAGGCGATTGCGCGACAGCGGCGCCTCGCTGCCGCTGTTCACCAGCACGAAGCAGCCGGTGCCATAGGTGCTCTTGATCATGCCGGGCTCGAAGCAGGCCTGGCCCACGCCCGCGGCCTGCTGATCGCCGACGAGGGCGAGGATGGGCAGCGGGCGCTCGAAGATGCCGGCTTCCGTCGCGCCGTAGTCGGCGGCGGTGTCGCGCACCTCCGGCAGCAAGGGTCGGGGGACGCCGAAGAGCTCGAGCAGCCCCTCGTCCCAGACCTGGCGGTGGATGTCGAAGAGCAGGCTGCGCGAGGCGTTGGTGGCATCGGTCGCATGGACGCGCCCGCCGGTCAGCCGCCAGAGCAGGAAGCTGTCGATGGTGCCGACGGCAAGCTCGCCCGCCGCGGCGCGTTTGCGCGCTTCGGGCACGTTCTCCAGCAGCCAGGTGATCTTGGTGGCGGAGAAATAGGGATCGAGGAGCAGGCCGGTCAGCCGTTGGACCAGGGGGCCCTTGCCCTCGGCCTGCAGCCTGCGGCAGAGCTCGGCGCCGCGCCGGTCCTGCCAGACGATGGCGTTATAGATCGGCTTGCCGGTCGCCCGGTCCCACATGACGGTGGTCTCGCGCTGATTGGCGATGCCGATGGCCGTCACATCAGGGGCGGCGGCCAGCACCTCGCGGCAGACGGCGAGGGTCGCCTGCCAGATCTCCTCCGGATCATGCTCGACCCAGCCGTCGGCCGGGAAGATCTGCGGCAGCTCGCGCTGCGCCACGGCGCGGATATGGCCTTCGCCGTCGAAGACGATGGCGCGCGTGCTGGTCGTGCCCTGATCGATCGCCAGAATGCTGCCGCGCGCCACGATGCCCCCCTCGCTCTACAGGGATGATCCAGGGCGGCGGGGCCTGCCGTCAAGCATCCGGAAATTTCCGTTTCGGCGCCGAGCCCGCCGCTCTACTACTGGCGCCCATGATCCGGCGCATCGGCATCGTGGGAGCGGGGGCCTGGGGCACGGCGCTGGCGGCCATCGCCGAGCGGGCCGGGCGCGAGGTCACCCTCTGGGCCCGTCGCCCGGCGCAGGCCGCTGCACTCGCCGCCGAGCGGGAGAACCGCCTGCATCTGCCGGGAGTAAGCTTGGCACCGGCGATCCGCGTTACCGCCGCAATCCGGGAGGTCTTCGAGTCGGAGGCGGTGCTGATCGCGCTGCCGGCCCAGCATTTGCGGGCTCATTTGAGCGAGCTCGCCTGGCCGAAGGCGATCCCGGCGGTGATCTGCGCCAAGGGGGTGGAGCGGGATAGCCTCGAATCCATGCCCGAGGTCCTGGCCGGGATCCAGCCGGACGTGGCCGCGGCCGTGCTCTCGGGCCCCACCTTCGCCGGCGAGGCGGCGCGCGGCCTGCCCACCGCCGTGGTCATCGCCAGCCGCGATCTCGCTCTGGCCGAGCGCCTCGCGGCGGCGCTGGCGACCGCGACCTTCCGGCCCTATGCCTCCGACGATCCGATCGGGGTGGCGCTTGGCGGCGCCGCCAAGAACGTGCTCGCCATCGGCTGCGGCATCGTCCTCGGCCGGGGCCTCGGCGAGAATGCGCGGGCCGCGTTGCTGACCCGGGGCCTGGCCGAGCTGGCGCGGCTGGTGGCGGCGGCCGGCGGCAAGCGCGAGACGGCCATGGGGCTCTCCGGTGCCGGCGATCTGCTCCTGACGGCGACCTCGAGCCAGTCGCGCAACAGCTCCCTCGGCGAGGCGCTGGGGCGGGGCCGGAAGCTGGCCGACATCCTGGCCGAGCGGCAAAGCGTGGCGGAAGGGGTGGAGAGCGCGGGCGCGGTGGTGGCACTCGCCCGGCGCCATGGCGTCGAGATGCCGATCTCCCAATCCGTCGCCGCGATCCTCGCCGGGGGCGATATCGACGTCGAGCTGCGCCGTCTCCTGGCCCGGCCCCTGAAGCGCGAAGCGTGAGGCGGAGGATTGCCAATTACGCGGGCTCGTCCTGCGCCCGCCGGGGCTTGTCCCCAAGCTCCCTCTTTGTCTAACTTCTCGGCCATGACGCGGCCGCTTCATCTCCTGTCGGTGCAGAACAACGACCTCGGCCATATGGGCTACGTCGGCGAGCATGTCTATCGCCGCGGTGCCACGGTGGAGGAGGTGATGCCCCAGGAGGGCGATGCTCTGCCGCCCGATCACGGCCCCTATGACGGCGCGATCGTGCTCGGCGGCACGATGGACGCCTTCGACGATGAGAAGAATCCCTATTTCCAGCCGCTGATCCAGCTGCTGCGGGGCTTCCACCAGGCGGACAAGCCGATTCTCGGCATCTGTCTGGGGGCTCAGCTCGTCGCCCGCGTCTTCGACAAGCCCGTCTATCGCCATGTCGAGCTGGAGGTGGGCTTCACCGAGCTCGAGATCACCGATGCGGGCGCGCGATGCCCGCTGCTCGCCGGGGCGGCGCGGCGCCAGCGCATCATGGAATGGCATCAGGACACCTTCGATCTGCCGGAGGGGGCGGAGCTGCTGGTCACCGGCGAGCGATGCCGCAACCAGGCCTTCCGCATCGGGCCTCACGCCTATGCCTTCCAATTCCATTTCGAGGCTACGCGGCCGATGCTGCGCAGCTGGGTGAGAGCGGCGAATCCTGCGGCCCTGGCGAAGACCCATCCCGATTTCCTTCCCGGCTTCGAGGCTGACCTCGCCCGGCATATGCCGGCCCAGGCGGCGCTCGCGCGCCAGATCTCCGAGCGCTGGCTCGACCTCGTCGAT
>DATHQQ010000564.1:0-4835 GCA_035482595.1 Verrucomicrobiia bacterium | reverse complement strand
GAAGAACTGCTGGCCGCAGTTCATGAGCCCCTTCTACGACGTCGATGCGCAGTACACGATCCCCTACACCATCTACACGACGGGCATCGGCTGGCGGAACGACAAGGTCAAGGAAGACATCGCCAAGCTCGAGAATCCCTGGTCGATCTTCTGGAACTCGGAGAAATACAAGGGCTATGTCTCTGTGCTGGACGATTCGCGCGAAGCCGTCGCCATGGCGATGCTCTATCGCGGCCAATACGACATCAACACCGAGGATCCCAAGATCATCGACCAGGCGCTGGCCGACCTGCTGGAGCTGGTCAAGATCAGCAATGTGAAAGTCAACATCACCGGCTATCAGACCCTGCCGGAAGGTACCTGCTGGCTGGCGCATTCCTGGTCCGGCAACCTGCTGAGCGCGGTCTTCGCCTATATGCCGAAGGGCGGCGATCCGAATGCGCTCAGCTACTGGACGCCGGCCCGCGGCAAGGGACCGATCCAGAACGACATGTGGGCCGTCTGCTCGACTTCGACCAAGCCGGTGCTGGCGCATCTCTGGCTGAACTTCCTGCTCGACGAGCAGAACGCCTACAGCAATTTCGTGAACTTCAACGGCTACCAGCCGCCAATCACCTCGATCACGGCGGAATCCCTCATCGCCAGCAAACTGATTCCCGAAAGCCTGCGCGCGGCGGTCATGACGCCGGCGGATCTGGGGCCGGATTCCCTGCAGGAGGCGGCGCTGACCAATGAAGGCTTGAAGCTCTGGCAAACGGCCTATGCGAGGTTCAACGGCGCAGGGTGAGCGAAGCCTGACCTGACGACCCCTCTCCCGCGCTCGCGGGAGAGGGCGATTCCCGGCGCCCCGACCTGTTTCTACAGGGAATCTACAGATAACCCTCCCGGCCGACCTCGAACCTTCAGTCTATACGCAAAACGCGTATTAGTCAAACGTGAGTAGATTTAACTTGCATAACGATAGTCACTCATTATATCGCTTTCATAACGAAAGTGACTTCGTTGTGAGGCCCCATGCGCCACAAGAGCTTCGGCAATATGCAATGCCCCATCGCCCGCAGCCTGGAACGGGTGGGCGAGCGGTGGAGCATCCTTATCCTGCGGGATGTCTTCCATGGGCTGACCCGCTTCGACCAGTTCCAGAAGAGCCTCGGCATCGCCCCCAACATCCTGGCCCGGCGGCTGAAATCCCTGGTCGAGGCCGGGATGCTGGAGCGCCGGCGCTATAGCGCCCATCCCCCGCGGGACGAATATCTGCTCACCGAGCGGGGCCGCGACTTTCGGCCGGTGATCTGGTCGCTGCTCGCCTGGGGCAACAAGCATCTGGCGCCCGAGGGGCTCAGCGTCCGGCTCGTGGACAGCGAGACCGGCGCGCCGGCCGATCCGGTCCTGGTGGATCGGGCGAGCGGCCGGCCGCTGACCGCCCCGGCCTTCCGCTCCGTGGCCGGCCCCGCCGCCGATGAGCGCACGAAGCTTCGCCAGGCCTTCATCGCCGAAAAATGCATCGCGAAGGGAGCCGCGTCATGACCAGCGCCGTGCTCGACGGGACGGGCGTTGCAATCCCCACCGCCGCCAGGAAGCGCTCGCGCCCGAGGCATCTGGGCCTCGCCGCCGCGGCTCTCCTGCTGGCCGCCGCCGCGGCCTGGTACGGCCATGATTGGTGGACGGTCGGGCGCTTCATCGAAAGCACCGACGATGCCTATGTCGGCGGCGACATCACGGTGATCGCCCCGAAGGTTGCGGGCTTCATCGCCGAGGTGGCCGTCACCGACAACCAGGCGGTCCACGCCGGCGACCTGCTGGTGAAGCTCGACGACCGCGACTACAAGGCCGCGCTCGCCCGTGCGACGGCGGCCGTCGCGGGACAACAGGCGACCCTCGCCAATCTCGACGCCCGGCGCCAGCTCCAGCAGGCGATGATCGCCCAGGCCCAGGCCGAGCTGGCAGCGACTGCAGCCGAGATCGCCCGGGCCAAATACGATGTCGACCGCTACCGCAGCCTGATCCAGGGGCAATATGCCTCGCTGCAGCGCTTCCAGCAGGCCGATGCGGATTACAAGAAGGCGACGGCCGCCGATCAGAAGGCCCGCGCCGCCGTGACGGCGGCCGAGCGCGAGCTCGACGTCATCGATACCCAGAAGCAGCAGACCCAGGCGGATTTGGCCGCCGCCATCGCCGACCGCGACACGGCCCAGCTCAACCTCTCCTATACGGAGCTGCGCGCGCCCATCGACGGCGTCATCGGCAACCGCAGCGCGCGCCGCGGGGCCTTCGCGCCGGTGGGCGCCCAGCTCATCTCGCTCGTGCCGGCAGAGGGGCTCTGGATCGACGCCAATTTCAAGGAGAGCCAGCTCGCTCGGATGCAGCCAGGATTGCCGGTGCGGATCGAGGCCGATGTCCTTCCCGGCGAGGTCTTCATCGGCCATGTGGGCAGCCTGGCGCCGGCGACCGGGGCCGAGTTCAGCATCCTGCCGCCGGAGAACGCCACCGGCAATTTCACCAAGATCGTGCAGCGCGTGCCCGTGCGGATCCTGCTCGACGGCGATGCCGCGCGGCTCGGCCGCCTGCGCCCCGGACTCTCGGTCACGGTCGCCTTCGACGAGCGCGGCGAGGGAACGCGCGCGCCATGAGCACGCTCGCTGCTCGGAGCCTGGCCCTTGTGCCGGCGGCGCGGAAGGCGCCGCCGCCCGTGCCCCTCGATGAGCTCTCCCTGACTGCGAAGATCTTCGCCTTCGCCACCATGTGCGTGGGCTTCTTCATCGCGCTGTTGGATATCCAGATCGTCTCGGCTTCCCTGCGGGACATCGGCGGCGGACTCTCCGCCGGCGCCGATGAGACCTCCTGGGTGCAGACCAGCTATCTCATCGCCGAGATCATCGTGATTCCGCTGTCCGGCTGGCTGTCGCGGGTCATGTCCACCCGCTGGCTGTTCTGCGTCTCGGCCGCGGGCTTCACGGCGACCAGCCTGCTCTGCGGCTGGGCCTGGAACATCGAGAGCATGATCGTCTTCCGGGCGCTGCAGGGATTCCTCGGCGGCTCGATGATCCCCACCGTCTTCACCGCGGCCTTCGCCTTCTTCCCGGGCAAGCGGATCGTGGCGGCCGCCGCGACCGTCGGCGCGCTCTCCTCCCTGGCACCCACTCTCGGCCCCACCATCGGCGGCTGGATCACCGACAATTACTCCTGGCATTGGCTCTTCTTCGTCAATCTGGTCCCCGGCATCTTCGTCGCCGTGGCGGTGCCGCTGCTGGTGCGCATCGATAAGCCGAATCTGTCGCTGCTCAAGGGTGCGGACTATGCCGGCATGATCCTGATGGCGATCTTCCTCGGCTGCCTCGAATACACCCTCGAGGAGGGGCCGCGCTGGGACTGGTTCGGCGACGACGCCATCCGCACGACCGCTTGGGTTGCCGCCATCAGCGGCATTGCCTTCGTCTGGCGGAGCCTCACCTTTGAGCGGCCGGTGGTCGATCTTCGGGCGCTGAAGAGCCGCAATTTTTCGCTGGGCTGCTTCTTCTCCTTCGTCATCGGCATGGGCATCTTCGCCACCATCTATCTGACGCCGGTCTTCCTCGGCCGGGTGCGCGGCTTCAGCGCGCTGCAGATCGGCATTGCCGTCTTTTCGACGGGCATCTTCCAGGTGCTCTCCATCCCCATCTACACCTTCGTCGCCCGGCGGATCGATCTGCGCTGGCTGATGATGTTCGGCCTCGCCTGCTTCGCCCTCAGCATGTGGAACTTCACCCCCATCACTCATGACTGGGGCTGGCGCGAGCTGTTGCTGCCCCAGGGCCTTCGCGGCTTCGCCCAGCAATTCGCCGTAGCGCCGACCGTGACGCTGACCTTGGGCGGGCTGGCGCCCGACCGCTTGAAGCTCGCCTCCGGCCTGTTCAACCTGATGCGCAATCTGGGCGGGGCCATCGGCATCGCCGCCTGCGGCACTTTCCTGAACGACCGGGTGAATCTGCATTTCCTCAGGATGGCGGAACATCTGACGACGTCAAATCCGGCCGTGGTCGCGCTGACGCAGCGGGTTGCTGGCCTGCAGACCGCGGGCGGCGGCGGCGATGCGGTCCATGGCCAGTCGGCCGCCCTGCAGATGCTCTGGACCCTCACCATGCGCGAGGCTGAGACCATGACCTGTGCCGATATCTTCCTGGCGCTTACCCTCTGCTTCGTTGCCGCCACAATCATGGTGCCGCTGATGCGCAAGGTGGGCCCGCCCAAGGCCCCCTCGGCGGACGCGCACTGATAGGGCCCGCTGGCACCCCCTGGCCAGAGGAAATGAAAGCTGGTTTCCTGTCGGCCGGCTCCCCTGTCCATGGTCTCGATCATGATCGATATCGACCGAATCCGCGCCGACACCCCCGCCGCCGCGCGCCGGGCCTATCTGCACAACGCCGGCTCGGCGCTCATGCCGATCCCCGTGGTCGAGGCGATGAAGCGGCATATCGATCTGGAGGCGGAGATCGGCGGCTATGCAGCCGCGGACCGCGAGGGCGAGCGGCTGCAGGGCGTCTACGCCTCGGTGGCGAAGCTGCTGAACGCAGCACCGGTCGAGATCGCGCTGATGGAGAACGCGACCATCGCCTGGCAGATGGCCTTCTATGCCTTCGAGTTCCAGGCCGGCGACCGGATCCTGACCGCCGAAGCCGAATATGCCGCCAATTATGTGGCCTATCTTCAAGTTGCCCGGCGCACGGGCGCCAAGATCGAGGTCGTGCCCAGCGATGCCAACGGCGAGCTCGACGTCGCGGCGCTGGAGCGCATGATCGACGAGCGAGTGAAGCTCATCGCCGTCACCTGGATCCCGACCAATGGCGGGCTCGTCAATC
>DATHQQ010000563.1:0-12325 GCA_035482595.1 Verrucomicrobiia bacterium | reverse complement strand
GCTGCTGCTGGCCGCCCGAAAGCTGGCGCGGATAGCGGCCGAGGAAGGCACTCATGCCCACCATGCGCAGGCATTCCTGCACCCGCTCCTGCACCAGGGCTTCAGGCGCGCGCCGGGCGCGGAGGCCGAAGGCGACATTCTCCTCGACCCGCATATGGGGAAAGAGGGCATAGTTCTGCACCACCATCCCGAGGTCGCGGGCATAGGGCGGCAGGTCGGTCACGTCGCGCTCGCCGATACGGACCCGTCCGCTGGTCGGGCGGACGAAGCCCGCCACCGCGCGCAGCGCCGTCGTCTTGCCCGAGCCCGAAGGCCCGATGATGGCCAGGATCTCGCCCGGATGGACCGTGAGGTTCAGATCCCTGAGCACCACCTGGCCGCGGTAGGCGACCGTGACCCCGTCGAAGCCGATGCCGGCGCCGGTCGTGGGTGGAGCGCTTGCCGTGGCCCGTCGAGCTTCCGTCAGTGCCATATCGACCGCGGCCATCGGCTGGTTACCCTTCGTGCAAAATCTTAGCCTCTTCTCCCTCTCCCGCGACAGGGCGCGGGAGAGGGGAAGAGCTTTGACGTCGGCAGCTAGCTGCCGGTCACCTCATGCCACTTCGCGACGTCGGCCTTCAGGTCCGCCAGGACCTGGTCCCAGTCCGGCGTCCAGACCTTCACGCCCTGCATGATCGCCTGAAGCTGCTTGTAGTTGTTGTCGGTGGGGGTCACGTCCTTGCGGGCCGGCATGCCCTGGGCGATCGCGCTCACCTTCATCTGGGCATCCTGGGTCAGCAGGAACTCGATCAGCTTCTTGCCGGCATCGGCATGGGGCGCACCCTGCACCAGGCCGATGTAGTAAGGCAGGAACAGCGCGGTCCGCTCGCCGTTCGGGCCCGCCGGCCAGAAGACCTGGATGTTCGGATTGTCGGCCATCTGGGCGATGTTCATCTGGAGATCGCCATTGGCCACCCAGAGTTCACCCTTGTTGACCAGCGCCGTCAGCTTGCCGGTGGAGGAGGACGGGCCGCGGTTGTTGGCCTGCAGCTTCTGCAGATAATCGAAGCCGCCTTGCTTGCCGCCATAGACCTGGTTGATCAGCAGCATGACGGCCGTGCCGTCGCCGGCCTGGCCCGGGGTCGAGTACTGGATCTTGTCCTTGAACTTCGGATCCAGGAGATCGGAGAAGTTCGTGGGCGCCGTGCCCAGGGCCTTGGTGTTGTAGATGAAGGAGGTGTAGTTATCGACCAGCGCGTAATAGGTCCCCTTGGGGTCCTTCTCGCTCGCCAGGATCTGGTCGGCGCCCGCCGGGGTGAAGGGCTGCAGGAGCCCGTCGGCGGCGGCCTTCTGGATGAAGGGCGGCAGGGTCACTAGGACATCGGCCTGGGGATTGCTCTTCTCCTTGGCGACGCGCTCGACGACGACGCCGGAGCCCCCTTCGACATACTGCACCTTGATGCCCGTCGCCTTGGTGAAGGCGTCGAACTGGGTCTGATACCAATTGGGCGATCCGTCATGCAGCCCGTCGGCGCTGTAGACGGTGACGACGTCCTCCGCATAAGCGGCGCCGGCGCCGAGAACCGCGAGAAAGCTCGCGGCGAGCAACAGGGATTTCATCTTCATGGTTCCTTCCCCTATCTGGGTCCCGGGAGTGGGCGCGGGCAATCTAGGAAGGAGCCGTGACGGCGCGATGACAGTGCCGCGACATGGCGGCGATAGCCGGTGAATAGCGGGGATCGTTGGAGGGGGCGGTGAACGGCGACCCAGTGCATCCGTAGGCCGCCGCCCGCTCGCCGGCAAGGCTGCCGTCAGCCCGCCGGATCGGCATTCGATCTCGGCAAGGATCAGGCCATGGATGTCGCGACGATTCGGTGACGGCCGCTTGAAGATTGGATGAAGGACAGGAACTCGCCGGCGCCGTTTTGGTTAATGCTAGCGGCGGTGTCCCCCAAAGAGCCGCCGTTCGCGCGAACTGAGCCCCGCTTCGACAATCCCCCCGAAGCGGGGCTCACGCGGATCCGGATTTGCGCCGGTCAATCCCGCCTGCCTTGTTCTCTTTCCACGGCATTTGACCGTTACGTATATTGCGTATAAACTGAAATACTGGCGCGGAAGTGATCGCGCAACGGCGGCAAGCCGGCTTGCGGCCGGAGTCCTGCCGGCGCGTGATCCGCGCAACGGGATCATGCGCCGAAGCTCCCGCGCTGTGCCTGCCGTCATCCAGAAAGGAGACGAGAACGCCTGCAGATTCCCTGCAGAAACAGGAAAATTCAGCCGGTGCTCCAGCTAGCCCTCATAGCTCTCCGCCAGCCGGTCGAGCAGCCGCACGCCGAATCCCGTCGCGCCCTTGGGCTGGGTCGGGCCCTCCTTGAGGGCGAGCATGCCGGTATAGGCGATGTCGAGATGGGCCCAGGGCGTCTTGCCCACGAAGCGCTGCAGAAGCTGGGCGCCGTGACCGGCGTCGGCCAGCTGGTTGTCCGGCGCGATCTGGCGGATATCGGCGACATTGGACTGCAGGTTCTTGTCGTAGCCGTCGTCCAGCGGCAGGCGCCACAGCCGCTCGCCCGTCGCCAGCCCGGCGCCGATCAGGCGCTTGGCCAGCAGCTCGTCGTTGCAGAAGAGCCCGGCATGGAGCCGGCCCAGCGCCGCCCCGACCGCATAGGTCAGCGTGGCGAGATCGATGATGGCCCGCGGCTTGAAGCGCCGGGCGGTGTAGTAGAGCGCATCGAGCAGGATCAGCCGGCCCTCGGCATCGGTATTTATGATCTCGACGGTCTCCCCGGACATGCTCTTGACGATGTCCCCCGGACGATAGGACGTATCCGAGGGCAAGTTCTCCACCAGGGCGGCCACCCCCACCGCCTCCACCGGCGCCTGGCGCAACGCCAGCGCCTGCATCACGCCCACGACGGCGGCGGCGCCCGCCATGTCGGTGCCCATCTCCTCCATGCCCTCGGCTTTCTTGATGGATATGCCGCCGGCATCGAAGCAGACGCCCTTGCCGACGAAGGCCAGCGGCCCTCGCTTGGCCTTGGCGCCGGGACCCTTCCATCGCAGGATCAGCAATCGCGGCCGGCGCGCGCTGCCGCCGCCCACCGCCAGCAAGGCGCCCATGCCGAGGCGTCGCAGATTCGCCTCCTCCAGCACCTGGACCTTGAGGCCGAGGCGCTGCAGCCCGCGGGCGCGGCGCACGAACTCCTCCGGCCCCAGCATATTGGCCGGCTCGTTCACCAGCCCGCGCGCGGTCGCGACGCCCGCCGCGACGGCGCTGGCCCGATCCAGCGCCCGGCTGAGCTTGCCGCCCGCCTTGGCAAGCACGGCAAGGCGCCGCAGGCTGCCCGGATCCTCGGGCCGCTTGCGGGTGCGGAATTTGATGAAGCGCTGGCCGGCCAGCCGAACGCCGAGGATGAGATGGGCCGCCAGATCGCCCGGCAGATCGAGGGCGACGGCACCCTCCGCCTCGCCGCGGCTGGCCAGCGCATTCTCGATGCGCCCGCCGATCTCCTGCGCGGTCAGCGGTCCCAGATCCTGCCGTGGCCCCAGCCCCACCAGGATCAGGCGCCGCGCCCCCGCCGCGTCGGGCGGGGCGACGAAATCGAGATGCTGATCGCGCTGCCCAGTGAAGCGCCCGCCCCGCATGGCGCGGGCGAGCATGCCGCCGAGTTTGCGGTCGATCCGGGCGGCGAAAGGCGTGAGCTGCCGGCCCGCGTAGGCGCCGAGGATGAGGACCGGCGGCTTGGCCGGCAGGCGTTGGACAATATCGATCTGCAATTGAAGCTCCCCTTGCGACACTGCCGTCCGACTATAGCGGACGGATCTTGAAGCGTCTCAGGATGTGGCACCGAGGGCCAGGAGCGGCTTGCGGTCCTCGCTGATGGCAAAGCTGAGCAGGCCCGCGAGCAGCGCCAAGCCGACCGCCGCGACCCAGACCCAGAAATAATGGGCCGCGAAATCGTAGAGCAGCCCGGCAAGGTAGGCACCGGCCGCTGCGCCCAAGGCATGGCCAGCCGAGAGCAGCCCCATGGTGAGGCCGAGGGAGCGCAAGCCGATATGACTCGCCGCCAGGCTGGCCGTGACCGGCACCGTCGAATAGTCGAAGAGGCCGAAGGCCACGGCGAAGACGAAGAGCAGGGAAATGTCGCGCGCCGCCCAGATCAGCAGGATGAAGGCGAGCCCGCGCAGGATATAGATCGACCCCAGCAGCAAGGGCCGGTTCATGCGATCCGTCAGCCAGCCCGAGAGGACCATGCCGCCGAGATTGACGGCGGACAGCACACCATAGGCCGTGGCGCTCTCCAGCGGCGGGAAGCCGCAGGCCGCCGCATAGGGCAGCAGATGCACCTCGATGATGCCCGAGGTGGTGAAACCGCAGATGGTGTAGCTCCAGAGCAAAAGATGAAAGACCGGCAGGCGGAAGAGGCGCAGGGTCTCGCCGATGAGGGGCACCTCATCGCGCCGCAACTGCACGGATTGCGGCACCGCCGGCGCGACGAAGTAAAGGACGGCGGCGGCCATCGCCACCGAGGCAAGCGCGATGGCGAGATAGCTCCAGCGCCAATCGGTGTGGATCAGCAAGGCGGCAACCAGGGGCACCACCAGCAGCTGCCCGGCGGTCGAGCCGGCGGTGGCCGCGCCGACGGCAAGACCCCGGTTCTCCTCGAAGCGCAGGCTGACGATCGTGGCGACGGCATGGGTCGCCGCCATGCCGAAGCCGAGCCCGGCAAGCCCGCCGAAGCCGAGCAGGAACTGCCATTCGCTGCGCATGGCCGAGGAGAGGCCCATCCCGAGCGCCACGGCCCCCAGCCCGGCGCAAAGCAGAAACCGCGGGCCGTAGCGATTGATCATATTGCCCGCGATGGGTGCCACCGCCGCCATCACCACCAGGGCGAGTGCCCCGCCGCTGGAAATGAAGCTCCGGCTCCAGCCGAGATCCCGTTCCAGATAGGGCATGGAGAGCCCCAGCACGGCCCGCGCCGCAAAGGCGACGCTGAGCACCAGGAAGCAGACGACAACGATGCTCCAATTGCCGAGGGGCGCGCGGGATTGCATGGGGACAGCCTAGCGGGCGCGGCGCTTCGCTGAAACCGGGGAATTGTCAGGGGACATTGGAGGCCGTCCGACGCCGACGCCCTCCTCTATTCTTTCGTCATTCCGGCGAAAGCCGGAATCCAGGGCCCCAAGTTCGATACCTCGCGTGTGGCCCCTGGATACCGGCTTTCGCCGGTATGACGGGCGTTGTTATCACCCACTCACTCTTCGCTCCGTGATCTCCATACCCTCCGTGGCCTCCGTGTGAGATCTCCTGGCGCAGCCCCTCCCCTATCCCAGCGCGCCGAGGCTGTGATAGACGCCCACGCTCGCCCGGCGCAGGAGCTCATGAAGGCCGGCGAGCGGCTGGAAGATGCGGGCGTGCTCCTGTTCGTAGGATTGGTTGGCGTCGCTGCGATAGCTGGCGCTCTCGCCGAAATCGCCGGCGGCCCCGGCGCTGTCGATCTTGGGGAAGATCAGCACCAGCCGGCGCAGGGAATCCTCGATGTCGAGATGCAGGATATTGCCGATCAGGGCCTCGGACGTCACCCCATGCTGATCGCTGAACTCCGGGATATGGGCGGCGAGGCGGAAGATGCGCTGGATGAGCGCAATCTTGATGGCATGCAGCAGGCGCAGATCGGCCCGTGCCTCGGGTCCGGGATCCGGAATCAGCGGCTCGGCCCGCGGCTCGGCGGCGCGGCAGCCGGCGAGCTCGCGTTCCAGATCCAGCAGGTCATGCTCCAGCAGCCGGAGGATGCGGGTCAGACGGTCATGACGGTCCACCCGCTCGAGGAACAGGGCCACCTGCCGGCGCTCGGCGGCAGGCCCGGGCTCCGCGACATGAGAGGCCTCCCTTCGCCATGAGGTGGGGTCGAGGGTGTCGATATAGCCGCGCAGCACATCGGGATCGCTGAAGGCAAGCGCCCATTCCACCATGGCGAAGACGCGCCGAAAGCGGGGCGAGCCGCGGTAGAAGCGCGCGAATTTGTCCGGATCCTTGGCGGCCGCCTGGCCCATGCCCCCCAGCGTATTCGCCAGCAGCCCCAGCTGTTGAAGGATGGCGTTGTGCGGAATGGCGCGCAGCTGGCTGGGATGGGAGAGATCGACATGCTGCGCCGCCCCGTCATGCTGGCGCCGCTGCGCGCGCGAGCCGGCGGGATAGAGCATGTTCAGCCCATAGGCATCGAGCAGGGCCGCGAAATTGGGATCGTTCATCATCCGCTCGTTGAACTGGCGCACGGTGATGAAGAACTCGGTCACGTAGTCCCAATCCTCATAGAGGGGATCCTCCGCCGCCTCCCCGGGCGGCGTGAGCGCGAACTCGAGCGCCCGCGACAGCGTGGCCAGCGCGACGGGGTCGCCCAGGAAATGCAAGAAGCCGTCGCCGCCCTGGAAGCTCACCTCCTGCTTCACATGCAGACCGGCGTCGGCGAAGCGGCGGCGCGACATGGCGGAGGCGACATAGGCGAAGCGGTCGGGAAAGCTCGAGGGATGGGCGCCGCGGCCGATGGATTCGCCATGGGTGTCAAAGATCACCAGCTCGATATCGGCGAAGCCCATGCGGACCAGCAGCTGGGTCAGGCGCTGGCGCAGCTGCTCGACGGTGGCCGCCACCGTCGTCTGCCCGAGATGCCGGCCGGCGTCGGAGAAGCCCGTCTGGATGCAGAGCCGGCCGCGGCCGCGGACATAGGCGGCGTAATGCGGATTGCCCAGGCAATCCTCGATCACCTTGATGCCCCGCTCGAAGGCCTTGGTGGTCTCGAACAGCGGCGAGATGTCCAGCTTGTCGGCGATGGCGAAGAGCCGCGCGAAATAGAGCGCCGTCAGCAAGGTGAAGGAGGTCTCGCATTCGGCGATGAGGAATCGGATCGGCGTGGTCCCGTCGACATATTTCAGGATCTGGGCGCAGAGCATCATCAGCCGCTTGGCCGAGGACCGCTCGGCGAAAAGCGAGCCGAAATTGATACTGGCCGGCTCGACTCCGTCGAGCAGCCGGCCGATGCCGGCGAGATAGGAGCGCCGATGCGCCGGATCGTCGGGCGGCGCCTCCATCCCGATGGTCTTGCGGATGGCGTTGTGTATCTGGGAGGCGTTGAGACGGACATGGATATGGGCGAATCCCAGGCCATGGCCCGCCATCTCCGCACGCAACACCAGGAGCCGGCGCGCAATGGCGTCGTCCGCGACCGAGGCCAGGGCCTCGTCGATGAGCCCGAGCAGCGGTGTAATCTCGGTGAGGCGGGCGGGTCGCGCCGCATGCATGCGCCGGGCGGCCTGTTCGAGACGCGCCCTTCCGCCCTCGGCCGAGCGGCCGACGGCCTGAAAATCGATGATCTCGACCCGCGCTTCCCGGCCCGTCGCGGCCAGGCGATCATCGAGCTCGCTGAGGGCATGGCGCGCGGCGCTCTCGGCGGGCAGCGCCTCCAGCAGCGACATGGCCTCGCCCCGGTAATAGCTGACCTGGGCCACCAGCAGCTCGAGCCTGCGCACCAGGCTGTCGCTCCATTTGATATCCGAGCGCCCGTCCATGTCGTATCCCACCCAGATGGCGATCGTCATCAGCCGCGGTCGCAGCTCTCGCCAGCGATCGGGATAGACCTGCCGCGCCACATCGACGGCGATGCCGAAGACATGGCGCAGCGCCGCCTGCAGATGGCCGATCGCCTCCAGGGACAGCGCATGCTCGGTGCCGAGGTCGATGCCCCGCGGCGGCCGATGCTCGAGCCTTGCAGCCTGGTCGATCAGGCGGTTGCGATCGGCGCTGGAGAGCGGCACGCCCGTGGAGCTGCGCCCGCCCGCGAGCTGGGCCGCGATGCGCAGCAGCTCGGGCGTGAGGGCGAAGGTCGGATGGGCCGTCATCACGATGCCGAAATGCTCGCGCGCGACCAGGGCTTGGAACTCGGCAAAGCTGCGGCCCTCGGCCAGGCTGCCGATCAGCGCCCGCAAGCGCTGCTCATTGGCGCCCGGATCGCATTCCCCCAGCCGGCGGCCCAGCCGGTCGGCCCGCTCGACGAAGGCTGTCACAACGAGCCGCTGGATCAGCTGCTCCAGCGCGCCGAGGCTGAGCTCGCCCTTGTCCAGGCGCCGGCCGATGTCCAGCGCCAGAAGCTGGATCGGATTGGCATAGGGATCTTCCTCGGCCTGGCGGGTAAGCTCTGCCAGCCTGTCCGACAGGCGCCGGTGCCAGCCGGCATGGTCGCTGTCGTCGGGCGGCGGAAAGCAGCAGAGCGTACCGGGCAGCAGGGCCGCGCCATCCTCCGCCGTCAGCCGGTTGGGCGTCTGGGCTACCGGGTCGGGCGGTCGCATCATGGCTGGCCGGCGCAAGCTCATCCTGCTCTCCACCCCCCAACACCGAGGGACCCACGGCCGAAAGACCTATGGCGCAAAAAGCTTATGGACTATGCCTGCCCCGCGCAATGCGACCATCCGTCCACGACCAAAAGCCGACGCAAACGGATCAGGGGCCTGCCGTTCGGTTGAGGATGGCGTCGGCCAGTCGGTCGGCGAGCATGGCGTTGCCAATGGCATTGAAGTGGTCGCAATCGACGAAGATGTCGACGGTCTTGTCGCGGAAGGTGTCGGACAGGTCGACGGTCTCGATCCTCGCCCCCTGCAGGCGCCGAAGCGCCTGGGTCAGGGCCGGCCAGGATGCGCGGATGGCATCGGCGAATCCGGGTGAGCGCCGGGAGCAATACTCATCGGCATAGGCCTGGTCGGCGGTCGGGTGGGTGAGGCTCGCGGAATAGAGGCCAGGCTCCAGGGCGGTCACCAGCCGTGCCCCATGGGCCGCGGCCAGCTCCGCCATGCGGCGCTGGTTGGCCTCGTATTCCGCGACCGTCCGTTGGAGCAAGGAAGCGAATTTTGCCGGATCGGCGAGATGGGCTGGCGGCTGGCGCAGCCGCGAGTTGATCGCCCGATCCGTCATCCAGACGCGGATCCAGCGATAGATGTTGAGCGGGAAGTAGTCGTGGATGAGCCGCCCCATAAGGCCGCGGCCGGTACCCGAGCCCACGCCTGGTTTGCCCAGATAGACGCCGTGGACGAGATCCAAACCGCCGTCCAGCAGGACCACGATATCGGGCTTCAGCCCGTGGTCCAGCTCGTACTCCAGGCGCCAGAGCTCCTCCCGGGACGTGACGGCCTGGACCCCGGCATTATAGACGACATAGGCATAGGCCCGATCGAGGGTGTTCAGTTGCTGCGACAGCAGGCTGGGCAGGGTCAGATCGTCCGGCACTTCGGTGCCGTAGACCTTGGAAGCGCCGAGGAAAAGCACGGTGAGGACGGGCTTGCTGCCGGCGGGCGGGTTGGCGGTGCGCCGGTAGTGGGCACCCGTCGGCGGCAACGCCTCGACGTTGAAATAGATCCCCTTGCGCAGGGGCTCCCAGAGCAGCCGGTCATCGGGTGCCGCGTCCAGGAAGTCGTTCAACACATATTCGGCCGCGAAATCCGGCGAGACGTAGGGCTGGCCGCGCAGCGCCGGGATCTGGTTGAAATCGGGAATGGCCGGATGGGGCCTGCCGAAGATCGCTCCGACGGCGAGATCGACCAGGACATAGATCCCGAAGGCGATGCCCAGAACAATCAGGCTGTTGCGCAGGATGGACATCAGGGCGGCGATGGATGAGGGGGCGCCCGATATACCGGCGGATGGCCGATCCCGGCGGGAGGTCGATCCCCGAACCGACGTTCAGCGGGAATAAGAGAATCGTTCGAAATCCGTGGCATAGCGCTCTCTGATAACATCAGGAATCGGCGGCGAGAAGGCAATGGCGGCGCTCGAGTTCAGCTGCGGGAGCGCCACATCCCGACCGATCCGCCGGCCGACGGCTGGCCAGTCCACGGCCATGCTTTCGAGGTGCCCGACATAGTCCAGCCGGGCCCCGCAGATCCGGTCGAGCCAGAAGCTCTGGGATACGAAATGCCGGTCCGCCAAGCGATCGGGGATGCGGGCGATCGCCGCGCAGACATCCTCGAAGCTGTCGGCCTCCTTGAAGATCCCGCCGAGATAGCCGCCGTATTCGAAGGCCCTGCCCTCCAGCTTCGGGCGCAGGAACTTGTCCTTGTAGAAGGAGATCACCCGGCCCACGGGATGGCGCACGAAGGTGAAGGAGAAATACCCCGCCGGCACGGCGGCGAAGCTGGTCCGCCGGAAGGCAAGAACCGCGGGGTGGTTATGACGGAAGCCCTGAACCGCCTCGCCGGTCGCGGCCTCCGTCAGGGCGACCTGGATCGAGGAGCAGGCCACCTTGGGATTGACGACATAGCAGGTCCGAAGCGCGTCCGAGACCCAGAGCTCGGGCTGCTCATAACTGCCAGGCCATAGCCGCGACAGCGGATAGAGGGCCGAGATCGCCCGCCTCCGGAGATAGGCCCGGCGGTCGTCCCACCGCGTCATGGGCGCCATGCTTTACCGCTCCTGATTCGCGAACATGTATATATATCCACCATGCGCATCTCCATCATCGTGGCTTGCCTCGACGCCCGGCCCCTGCTCTTGCGCTGCCTCGACAGCATCGCGCGCCAGGACTATCACGATATCGAGGTGATCGTGGCCGATGGCGGCTCACGCGACGGCACGGCGGCGGCGCTCGCCGGCTGGCAGGCTCCCTCCGTCAGTTCCTTCCGCTGGTTCAGCGAGCCAGATGCCGGCATCGCCGATGCCTGGAACAAGGCCCTCACGCGCCTCAGCGGCGAGTGGGTGCTGTTTCTCGGCGCCGACGATGTGCTGGCGGGCCCCGACACCTTGAGCCGGGCGGCCGGCCGCCTCGCCGAGTTGCGGCCCGGGGTGCGCGTGGCCTATGGCCAGACCGCCCTGGTCGATGCCCAGGACCGGCAGGTGGATCTGCTGGAGCGGCCCTGGTCGCCGCAGGATTTCCGCGGCTGCCGCTACAACCTGCCTCATCAGGCCGTGTTCCACCACCGCTCCCTCTTCGCCGAGCTCGGTCCCTTCGACACCAGCTTCGCGATCTCGGCGGATTTCGACTTCCTGCTCCGGGCCCTGGCCCATGACGAGCCCCGCTACCTCCCCGGCCTGACGGTGACCTGCATGCAGGTCGGCGGCCTCTCGAGCAGCCGGCGCAATGC
Source organism: Verrucomicrobiia bacterium (assembly GCA_035482595.1). Taxonomy (GTDB): domain Bacteria; phylum Pseudomonadota; class Alphaproteobacteria; order Dongiales; family Dongiaceae; genus DASXQK01. The sequence goes on along the minus strand of DATHQQ010000563.1, from coordinate 1,225 downwards.
GCCGGCGGTGGTCATCGAGGAGATCCGGCTGTTCCGCCGGCATGTGGGCGGGGTGCCCTGGACACTGCTGTGGTGGCTGGTCAAGGCCTGGGGCAAGGCCGGGCTTCACCGGATCGGGGGAGATCGGCTGGCGCTTCCCATTACCAATCTGTATCGCCGCCTGGTGCGCGGACAGGCGCCTTTGCGCTATTAATGCTTTGTTAAGTTCGCGAATCATACCGCAGCCCATGGCCTATCCGACCGTTGCCATCATCATGCGTACCCAGGACAGGCCTTTGACCCTGGATCGGGCGCTGCGCAGTATCCTCGGACAGCGGTTCCAGGAGTGGGAACTGATCATCGTGAGCGACGCCGGCAATCTGGCGGCCATCAACGGGGTCCTCGCCCGCTATTCCGAGGCACTGAACGGGCGCTGCCGGCTGCTCCACCGGGAGGTCAGCTCCGGCATGGAGGCGGCGAGCAATTTCGGGGTCACCCATAGCCGGGCGCGTTACGTCGTCCTGCATGACGACGACGACAGCTGGCATCCGGATTTCCTCTGGGCGACATTGGGTTTCCTGACGGCCTCCGGCTCGCGCTTCCATGGCGTGATCTCCGGCACGGAGCTGGTGTTCGAGCGCATCCACCCGGATTCGATCGAAGAGCTGCGCCGCACCTTCATGCGCCGTCCGCCCCAGGCGCTGACCGCGGCCACGCTGCGCCGGCGCAACCACTTTCCGCCCATCGCCTTCGTCTATGACCGGGAGGCCTGGCTGGCCGCCGGCGGCTATCGCGAAAACCTCCGCGCCCTGGGGGACTGGGATTTCAACGTCCGCTTCTCCAGCCGCTTCAAGATCGGCCAGATCCCCGACGTCCTGGCCTATTGGCACCACCGGCCCCGTTCGCGCCGCCGCCCGCGGGCCTATGCCAATTCGCCCTATCGCGACCATATGGAATGCCTGATGCGCCTGAAGCGCGAATGGGGCGAGCGGCCGCCGCTCTGGCGCTATTTGCTGTGGTGGCGCTATTGAGGGGGGCGCGAGTGCACCCAACCGGGGGCAAAGACGCTTTGCAGCCCAAAGCCGGTCTGCTATAAGCCCGGCCGGCCCTGGTCCGGGGTAGCTCAGCGGTAGAGCAATCGGCTGTTAACCGATCGGTCCTCGGTTCGAATCCGAGCCCCGGAGCCACTCACCCGTCCAGGACCGTCCACCCACATTTACAGGATTAGCAAAAGGCCCGAAAAACC
>DATHQQ010000562.1:0-4185 GCA_035482595.1 Verrucomicrobiia bacterium | reverse complement strand
GACAACAGCAGGAAGGTGGTCGTTTCTCACACCAAAACCGGTCTTGTGCTGGAGACAAGAAAGCAGGCTGCCGGACTGCTTCTGAGCCAAGTCCAGATCCATACCTACTCGACGATCCGGATCACGTGGGGCGTGAACGCTTTTCCCCCCGGTGCTTCCTATGCGAAGGGTGTCAGAAGCGAAGCGATCATGGTCTATGTCTTCTTCGGTACCGAGAAGATTGAAAGTGGCCACTTCCTGGTCCCGGATAGCCCGTATTTCATTGGATTGTACCTCTGCGATTCGGATCCGGTGGGTCAGGCCTTCACGGGTAGATATTTCAAGGCTGGCGGTCGCTATGTCTGCATCGATCGGGCGACTGCAGGAAAGGAAGTCGTCACGGACTACGCCATTGCGGACGCCTTCAAGCAGTTCTTTGGCCAGAAGCAACCGCCACCCATCAGTGGCGTAGGAGTCGGGATTGACACCGAGAACGCGAAAGGCAACGGCGTTGCCAAGTCCTTCATCAGTGAAATCGAGTTTCTAAAGTGACGACCGCGTCACCTGCTCCGTCGGGCCTTTGAAGGTCGCGCAGGCCTAGACGTCACTCACACAGCTTCCTAGAACGCCGCGGCGGTTTTCCTGTATAAATTCCGCCATGACAGGAGCGCCCTTCACCCTCCTCGGCCTCGACCATGTCGTGCTGCGCGTGCGTGGCATGGCGGCGCTGGAGCACTTCTATTGCGAGGTCATCGGCTGCACTGTCGAGCGGCGGCGCGCGGAACTCGGCCTGCTTCACCTGCGGGCCGGACGATCCCTGATCGATCTCGTCGATGCGGCGGGACCGCTGGGCAGCGGCGGCGGGCCGCCGCCGGGACATGACGGGCACAATGTCGATCATCTCTGCTTGCGCATCGAACCCTTCGATGCGGCTCTGATCGCCGAGCATCTGCGGCGCCATGGCGTCGCGGTCGAGGAAACCGGCTCGCGCTTCGGCGCCGATGGCGAAGGACCTTCGCTCTATCTGCTGGATCCGGAAGGCAATCGGGTCGAGCTCAAGGGCCCGCCGGTCGCATGAGGCCTGCGCGATGAGGGGCGAGACGGAGCTGCCGCCCAAACCGGCCAATTGGGCCGCGCTGACGCCGATCTCCTTCCTCAGCCGCACCGCGGAGGTCTACCCCGCGCATGTCGGCGTGATCCACGGCGCGCGCCGCTTCACCTGGTCGGAGGTTCATGAGCGCTGCCGGCGCTTCGCTTCGGCGCTCCAAGGGCTCGGCATCGGTCCGGGCGACACGGTCGCGGTCATGGCGCCGAATGTGCCGCTGCTGCTCGAGGCGCATTTCGCCGTGCCCATGGCCGGCGCCATCCTGAATGCGATCAATACCCGTCTCGATCCCGCGGCCATCGCCTATATTCTGGAGCATTCCGAGGCGAAGATCCTGATCGCGGATACCGAATATCATGGCGTGATCCGCAAGGCGCAGGCGCTGCTTCCGCAGCCGCTGCCGGTGATCGACAGCGATGATCCTGAAGGGCCCGGCGGCGAGCGCCTCGGCGCGATCGAGTACGAGGCTCTGCTGGCTTCCGGCGATCCCGCCTTCGAAACTGGGCCGCCCGGCGACGAATGGGACTCCATCGCGGTCAACTACACCTCCGGCACCACGGGCAATCCCAAGGGCGTGCTCTATCATCACCGCGGCGCCTATCTGAACGCCCTCGGCAATACCCTGGTCTGGGATTTCGGCCGGCATCCGGTCTATCTCTGGACCTTGCCCATGTTCCATTGCAACGGCTGGTGCTTTCCCTGGACCGTGACCTTGGCGGCCGGGACCCATGTCTGCCTGCGGCGGGTGGACGGCGCGGGAATCTGGGCCGCCATCGCGGCCCATGGCGTCACCCATCTCTGCGGCGCGCCCATCGTGATGCAGATGATTCTCGATGCGACCCCGGCCGGGCGCGGGCCGTCGCCGCGCAAGCTGCGCATGATGACCGCGGCCGCACCACCGCCGGCCGCGGTCCTGGCGGCGATGCAGGAGGCCGGCTTCGAAGTGACCCATGTCTATGGCCTGACCGAGGTCTATGGGCCCGCGGTCGTCTGCGCCTGGCATGAGGAATGGGACGGGTTGCCCATCGAGGCCCAGGCCGATCTCAAATCGCGCCAGGGCGTGCGCTATCAGGTGCAGGAAGGGCTGATGGTCGCCGATCCGCAGACAAGCAAGCCCGTGCCCGCCGATGGCACGACCCTCGGCGAGGTGATGATGCGCGGCAATATCGTCATGAAGGGCTATCTCAAGGATGCGGCGGCCACGGACAAGGCCTTCCGCGGGGGCTGGTTTCGCACCGGCGATCTCGGCGTCGTCCATCCCGACGGCTATGTCCAGCTGAAGGACCGCTCCAAGGACATCATCATCTCGGGTGGGGAGAACATCTCCTCCATCGAGGTGGAGAATATCCTCTATCGCCATCCCGCCGTGGCCATCGCCGCCGTCGTCGCCATGCCCGACGAGCGCTGGGGCGAGAGCCCTTGCGCCTTCATCGAGCTCAGGCCGGGCATGAGCGCCACGGCCGCCGAGATCGTCGATTTCTGCCGCGAGAATATCGCCCGCTACAAGGTCCCGCGGCGCATCGTCTTCGCGCCCATCCCCAAGACCTCGACGGGCAAGATCCAGAAGTTCCGCCTGCGCGAGGCGGCGAGGCAGATGGCGGCTGAGGGCCGCAATTCATCGGCGTGAGTTTGCAAGGGAGGAGACAGGCGGGAATGAACGGAAGAGTTTACACGATGCGGGTGGCGGGCGCGAAATACGGCATCGGTTTCGGTTCGGCGCTGGCCATCGCCATCTCCTACACCAACAACCACTCGATCCTCTGGGCTATCATCCAAGGGATCTTCGGCTGGCTCTATGTGATCTATTTCGCGCTGTTTCACTAGAGAAGCGGCGCGTCTTGCCACTCTGCCGCGCTTTGAAGCGGGAGAGGGATTAGTTGCGCAGCCTTTTCGTCCACGCCGCCAGCGCCGCCAGGAGGTCGCGGACCAGGTTGCGGGCGGTCTCATCCGTGAGCTTGCCGGCGGCGTCGAACTTGTTCTGCGCCTGGGCGATCAGCACTTCCGGCTTGTTGACCGGATGCATGTCCAGAAACACCATGCTGTGGCGCAGGTGGAGCTGGGCGCGCACGGTGCCATTGAGGCCCTGGGTGGTGCCCATGATCGCGGCGGGCTTTCCGGCGAAGGGCTGGGGCTGAGCACGGGAAATCCAGTCGATGGCGTTCTTCAGCGGCGCCGGGATCGAATAATTGTATTCCGGGGTCACGAACAGGAGCGCATCGGCGGCGGCGGTCCGCTCGCAGAGCTGGCGGATCTCGGGCGGCAGGCCCGATTGATGCAGATCGGCGTTGTAGACGGGCAGGCCGCCGATCTCGCCTTCCTCGATGCTCATGCCCTCCGGCGCCAGCTCGATCGCTGTCTTGAGCAGCATGCGGTTGTAGGAGGCTTTGCGCAGGCTGCCGCAGAAAGCCAGAGCCTTGATCGGCGTCGGCACGGAGGGTTCCTCCCTTCGCGATAAGGGCTCAGGGCTTGAAGCGCTCCGGGATCCAGCGCCGCTCCTTCATGGTCGCCATATCGTCATAGGCCTGCTTCGTCGAGCGCTTCGGCATCTTGACCTTGGGCCTCTCCACCGGCTTGTAGGGAATGAGGGTGAGAAGATGGCTGATGCAATTGAGGCGCGCATGCTTCTTCGAATCGGAGCGCACGATATGCCAGGGCGCCCAGGCCGTGTCGGTGGAGTCGAACATCTCGTCGCGGGCTTTCGAATAGTCGTACCAGCGCCGGCGCGATTCGAGGTCGGTCGGGCTCAGCTTCCACTGCCGCAGGGGATCGCGGATGCGGGCCTCGAAGCGCCGCTCCTGCTCGCTTTCCTTCACCTCGAGCCAGTATTTGATCACCTTGATGCCGTTATCGACCATGATCTTCTCGAAGGCCGGGCAGAGGTTCAGGAATTCGCGCACCTGGTTTTCCGTGGAGAATCCCAAGACCCGCTCGACCCCGGCCCGGTTATAGTAGCTCCGGTCGAAGATGACGACCTCGCCGGCCGCCGGGAAATGCGGCATGTAGCGCTGCAGGTACATCTGGGATTTCTCGCGGTCCGAGGGCGCCGGCAGGGCCGCAACGCGGAAAACTCGCGGGCTGCAGCGCTCCGTGATGGCCCGGAT
>DATHQQ010000561.1:0-14894 GCA_035482595.1 Verrucomicrobiia bacterium | reverse complement strand
GTCGTCCTGGTCTCCTAGGGGGAAGCGAGGGATGCTTGCCGCGCGCGAGCCGATCCAGCGCCCGAAAGACGCCAAGCTTCTGGCCATCGCTGCGGCTGGACACATGACGCATTACAGCCGTTCGGCCCTTGTCGGGCTGCTGCGGCCGGGCGATCTCGTGATCGCCAATGATGCGGCAACCATTCCCGCCAGCCTTGCCGGCATCCATCTGCCGACGGCGGCACCGATCGAGGTTCGTCTGGCCGGGCGGCCATCACTCCGCCCCGATGAGGTTCATAGGTTCTCCGCCGTCGTGTTCGGCCCCGGCGATTGGCGGACACGCACGGAAGATCGGGCGCCGCCGCCTCTGCTCCTCCGCGGCGACCGGCTTGTTCTCGGGCCCTTGTCCGCGACGATCGAAGCCGGGCTGGGCCATCCCCGATTCGTGCTCGTAGCCTTCGACGGTTCGACGGACGCGATCTGGGCCGGCATCGCCCGGCATGGCCGCCCGATCCAATATGCCCATCTGCGCCAGGCGCTGGAGCTCTGGGATAGCTGGACGAAGATCGCCAACAGGCCGGCGGCATTCGAGGCGCCCTCGGCCGGGTTTGCGCTCGATTGGCAGCTTCTCGCCGATCTCAGCGCCAAGGGGATCGGCTTTGCCACCCTCACCCATGCCGCCGGCATCTCGTCGACGGGCGACGAGGCGCTCGATGCCCGGCTCCCCTTCGATGAGCCCTATGTCATTCCGCCGGGGACCGTGGCCGCGATCGCGCGCGCGAAGGCGGAAGGTGGGCGCGTCATTGCGATCGGCACCACGGTCGTGCGCGCCCTCGAGCATGCCGCCGGCCGCAACGGCAGGCTCGAGCCCGGCGAAGGCATCGCCACCGGCCGCATCGGACCGGCGACACCCCTCAGGATCGTCGATGCCATTCTTTCCGGCGTGCATGAGGCCGGCACCAGCCATTTCGAGCTCCTGCGCGCCTTCGCCGCCGACGAAATACTGGACGCCGCGGACCATGCCCTGAACGCCCGGGGCTATCGAACCCATGAGTTCGGCGATTCGATATTCCTGGAGAAGTCCAGCCCTCGCTCGAGCCGTCATCCGGTCATTACGCGTTCGGCCCTGGTGGCTGCGGGTTTCCTCTCTCCCCGGAAATGATCTAGCCTGGAGGTGCTAGGCCGAGGTTTTTTATCAAGGGGGCCGCATGTCCGGGACCGAAACCCTTCTCGCCGAGCTCGCCCGGCTGGCCAACGGCCCCTTGACCGCCGCGACTGCCATGCCGCCCGGCCTCTATCATGATCCGGCCATCTTCGCGCGGGAGCGGGAGAGGCTCTTCGCCCGAGGCTGGCTCTGCCCGGGCCTCGCCGCCGAGCTTCCGAAGCCCGGCGATTACCTCGGCTTCTCCATCAACGACCAACCGGTCTTCGTCATCCGCGGCGAGGATGGCCGCGTCCGCGCCTTCGCCAATGTCTGCCTGCACCGGATGATGCGCCTCGTCGAGGGGCGGGGGAGTTGCAGCCGCATCGTCTGCCCCTATCACGCCTGGACCTATGGCATCGACGGCCAGCTCCTGGCCGCGCCCCATATGAAGCGCACGCCGGGCTTCGATCCGCGCGAGCATCATCTGGTGGAGATCCGCTGCGAGATCTGGCAGGGCTGGATCTATGTCACCATCGACCCTGGGGCCGAGAGCGTGGCGCGGCTGCTGGCGCCGCTGGAGGCGATGGTGGCCCCCTATGACATGGCGGGCTACCTGCCGATCGCCGAGCAGGATCATGTCTGGAACACGAATTGGAAGCTGTTGACCGAGAATTTCATGGAGGGCTATCACCTCCCGGTCACCCACCGCAAGACGGTGGGTGCCTGGTTCCCGGCTGAAGATACGGTCTTCCCGTCGGAGAGCTTCCCGGCCTTCACCTTTCAGACCTTCACCAAGAGCGAAGGCGCCACCTATGGCCGCGCCCATCCGGCCAATACGCGCCTGGAGGGGTCGGAGCGGTTCACCTCGGTGATGCCCACGGTCTTCCCCAGCCACATGTATGTGCTCGCCCCGGACCACCTCTGGTATCTGTCGCTGCGGCCAAAATCCGTCGGCGAGGTGCATGTGCGCTTCGGCGCCGCCCTGGCCCCCGAGGTGATGGCGAGCCTGAACGATCCCGAGAGCTTCACCGCCGATCTCGTCGGCTTCTTCGACCGGGTGAATGCCGAGGACCGGGTGGTTGTTGAAGGGCTCTACGAAGGTACCGGTGCGCCGCTCGCCAAGCCCGGCCGACTCTCCTGGCTCGAGCGCGAGATCCACGATTTCATGGGCTATCTCGCCCGCGGGCTGTGCTCGGAGGCTCCCAGCTAGTCCGCTATTCCTTCGTCATCCGATCTCGCAGACAGCTCTGAAGACACGCTCTAAAGGGGTTGACCATTACGGATTTTGCGTATAATCTAAAATCTATGATCGCGGCTTCTCGCGCCTACCCTTCCCACGGCCCTCCGGTACAGCTCACGGAGGCTTGCTCTCTCAACCGTCATGGTCGGCGAAGGCCGACCATCCACGAGTTTGCTCGGCACAAGCTGTGAATCTTGGAATTCTTGTCCCATCGTCCGCGAGCGGCGTCGTTGACCGGAGACACGCAGCACGTGGCAGGCAAACTCGTGGATGGTCGGCCTTCGCCGACCATGACGGAATAGAGAGGGAGGCTCGCCGGGCGGCGCCTGCCGTCACCCGAGAGAAGACGAAAATGCCTGTAGATTCCCTGTAAAAACAGGTCCGGAACCTCCCGGAAGCCCCGGGACCAGGGGACCGGAATGACTGCAGATTCCCTGCAGAAGCAGATACCGGACCCGGAATAGCGGCAGGGAGCTACGCCAAAGGCTCCCGATTGGCACCGCGGCGCAGCCGGCGGAAGGTGCCGAGGAACTCGCGCCAGGTGAGGGCGAGGCCGGCGCGCAGCAGTGTGGCCAGCAGGCGGTAGCGCCGGATCCGCGGCCGCGGCACGCCGGCGAGGACGAGGCCCAGCAGACGCCCCGGGTTCTCGAGCTTGCGCTGGTAGTGATCGGCATGCATGAGGTCGAGCTCGGCGAGCGTGAAGGGCTCGAGATGGATATCGCCCGCCGCCGCGGCCTCGGCGATGAGCCGTCGCCCGGCCGCTGTCCGCGGAACCGCGACATTGACGCCGGGCGCCTCGCGATGGATCGGCTTGCCGTCCTCCATCACCCAGCCGTCCGGGCAGGAGACGTCGGCCGCCTCGCCGATGGCGTCGGGGCAGATCTTGCAGCGGAACTGCATGTCGTAGGTCCAGGGCACGCTGGGGTCGAACCAGGCCGTGTCGTAATCGATCTCGAAGACGCGGCCGTCCGTCGATTCGATATGGGTCATGCCGGGCCAGCCCTCGCCGCGCCAGCGGAAGAGCGCGATCTGCGCGGGCGTCAGCCCCTGAGCGGCGGCGAACTTATGCGCCATATGGGTGGTCGGGACGCCGCCGCAGAAGAGGGTCAGGAGATAGGGGATCTGCTGGCGCACCCGCGGATCCACGGCGGCGAGGTTGCGGATGGCCGAGCAATCGCAGGGCTTGCCGATCACCGCGAAGCGTTTGCCCTCGGCCAAGAGGCGATGGACATGCACCAGCGGTGCCGCCGGTCCGTAGCGCGACTGGGCCCCCTCGACGACCTCGGCCACGGTTGTGCTGACCCAGGCGTCCGTCTGGACCGGATCGACCAGGGAGGCCTTCACATGGAGCACGGCATCGACCTTGCCACTCCGGATTAGATGGACCCCCAGCGCCGTCAGCATGCCGCCGGCTGCCGCGCGGAAGCGGATCCGCTCATCGGCGGCCCAGCCGCGGTAGAGATTGCCGATCGGCCCCCAGATCGGATGCATCACGTTCTCGCCGTCGCGATCGCTTTCAGGCCCCGTCAGGGCTACCCCCGGGCAGACCTGCAGGATCTCCGCCATGACCGGGCGCGAGAGCGCGTGGCGCGCCTGCGGCCGGATCTGTCCGAAGGAGGTGATGGCCATCTCGATGCTGGCGTGCCCGGCCAGGCTCGCGCAGAGACCGCAGCCCAGGCAGAGCCCGTTGGCGACGATGGATTCCAGATCTCCGGCGCTGCTCAAGGCTGACGGCGATGCCTATCGCGGATGCAGCAGGCGCGGGTTGGTGACGATGGAGAGGATGTCGGCAAGCAGATTCAGCAGGATATAGGTGGCCGCGAAGATGAGGGCGCAGCCCTGGACGACGGGAATGTCGCGCGCCGAGACGGAGTTCACCATGAGTTGGCCGATGCCCGGATAGACGAAGACGACCTCGACAACCACCACGCCGACGATGAGATAGGCAAGGTTGAGCGCGACCACGGTGGCGATGGGCGCCCAGGCATTGGGCAAGGCGTGGCGCAGCATGAGGCGGCGCGGCGAAAGCCCCTTGAGCCGGGCCATCTCCATATAGGGGCTGGAGAGCAGGCCGATGAGCGATGCCCGGGTCATGCGCATCATATGGGCGACGATGACCAGCACCAGGGTCAGCGCCGGCAAGGCGCAGCGCCAAAGATGCTCGAGAAAGGGGGTATCCGGCGAAACCGTGGCGAGGGAATGGAAGATCGGCCAGCGCACGGCCAGAAACAGCATCAGGATATAGGCGACGAAGAACTCGGGCATCGAGATGGAGGTCAACGTGACGATATTGACCAGCCGGTCGAAAGCGCTGCCACGATAGAGAGCCGCCAATACGCCGAGCGCCAGGGCCAAGGGCACGGCGACGACCGCGGCGAAGCCAGCAAGGAACAGGGTATTGGCCAAGCGCGGCGCGATCAGCGACATGACGGATCGCGCATGGCCGCCGCCGAGGCTGCCCTGGCTGGCGAAGGAATTGCCGAAATCGCCCTGGAGCACGCCGCCCAGCCAGTTCAGATAACGCTCGACGGGCGGCCGGTCGAGACCGATCTCCCGATCGAAGGCGGCCACGGTTTCCGGCGTCGCCGCCTGGCCGAGGATGGCCTGGGCGAAATCGCCGGGCAGCATGGTGACGGTGAAGAAGATGATGACCGAGACGGCGAACAGGGTGAGGACCCCGAGTCCGAGCCGCTGCAGCACCGTCTTGACGATGGGACTCATGCGCTACCGCTTCCTCGGCCCGCGAATGCCAGGGGCGACGGGGGAGGGGCCGCCGGCGGCCGGCGGCCCCTCTCATCAGACTAAGCCGGGGTCAGGCGAACCACCAGCGTTCCGCGATCTTCAGGCCATCGGCCTCCCAGTTCGGCGCAATTGCCGCATGGGCTAGCTTCTTCGAATTCGCCTCCACGTAATTGTTGAAGACGAGGACGATGACGCCGCCGTCGTCGTGGAGGAGCTGCTGCATCTCGGCATACATGCCGGCCCGCTTCTTGTCGTCGGTCTCGCTGCGCGCCGCCAGCAGCAGGCTCTGGAACTTTGGATTGGCGTAATGCGTCTCGTTCCAGGCCGCACCCGTGGCATAAACTGTAGTGAACATCCAATCACAGGTCGGCCGGCCGGACCAATAGCCGCCGCACCACGACTTCTTCAGCCAGACATTGTCCCAATAGCCGTCATCGGGCTCCCGGATGACATTGATGTCGATGCCGGCCGCCTTGGCATGCTGCTGGTAGAGCACTGCGGCATCCACCGCGCCGTTGAAGGCCGCTTCGGCGATCGACAGGTCGACCTTGAGATTCGACATGCCGGCCTTCTTCAGGTGGAACTTGGCCTTCTCCGGATCATAGGTAAAGCGCGGCTTGGGATCGGCGGAGAATTTGACGCCGGGGGCGATGGGGTTGTCGTTTCCGGGCTTCGCATGGCCGAAGAAGATCTTCTTGGTGATCTCCTCGCGGTTGATCGCGTATTTGAGGGCCGTGCGGACGTCGACATTGTCGAAGGGCGGCCTGTCCACCATCATCGGGAAGACGTAATGCCCATAGCCCGTATATTCGGCGATGGCGACATGCGGGTCGCGCTTGAGCATGCCCAGCGTCTTCAGATCGCAGCGCCCGATCCAATCCACCTCCCCAGTGGTCAGCGCATTTGTGCGGGCGCCGACGTCGGCCAACGTGAGGAAGGTCACGTCGTCGAAATGGGGCTTGCCCGATTTGTGATAGTTGGTGTTGCGCTTCAGCTTGGCCTGCACGCCGGGCTGCCAGGATTCGAAGACGAAGGCGCCGGTGCGGTTGCCCGACTGCCAATCCGCCGTCCCATCCGCCTTCGCCGGCAGGATCGGGATGTGGTAGTCGCTGCAGATATAGGGGAAGTCGGCATTGCCGCCGCTGAGCGAGAAGACGACCGTGTCCGGCCCATCCGCCTTGATATCCGTGACTGCCTGCAGCAGGGATTTGGCCGCGGATTTGGAATTTGGGCCCATGTGGTAGCGGTAGGAAGCGATGACGTCATCGGCAGTGAAGCTCTTGCCGTTGTGGAAAGTCACGCCCTTCAGAAGCTTGAACACCCAGGTCTTGGCGCCGTCGGCCGGCTCCATGCTTTCCAGCAGGTCGGCGGTGATGTTGCCCTTGGCGTCGACCTCGGTGAGGCTGTTGGACATGGCGCCCCAGAACGGCACCTGCGTCCCGGTATCGGGATAGCCGGCTGGATCGAGGGTGTCGGTGGTAGCGCCATGGGCAAGACCGAAGCGGGCCGAGCCGCCTTGCTTCGGCGTCGCCGCCACCGCCTCGCCGAACATCGTCTCCGCGGTCGCCACGCTGATACCGGCGGCCAAGGCGAATTGGATGAACTCGCGCCGGCTCGCTTTCCCGCTGCCGGCAAGTTTTTTCATGTCGTCGATGTCAATCATTGCAATCTCCCTGCTGTGCTAACCCGTTGGTCGGGTTTGACGCCTCCTGCGGTCCTGGACGGAGGCCGCTCAGGCCGGCTGCCAGTTCCTTGGCAAGGCCACTAGGTTTGCACGTGAATGAAGGTCGATCAATACTCGGCCAAGACGCCGGGGCACTGAGAGCCCACTTCACCCATCCGGGATTGGCAGGATCGCCCCCTCTGCCGGCCGATTTCCTGGCTTTAGTGGCCGGAATTATGCGCACCGGACCGAATATTACGGTAATTTAATGTTCGAGACAGCCCTTCCCGGGCCGATGGTTCATAGAGGGACCCCGAAGCCGGTTTTGGGGTGTCGAATCCGGCCTATGGCCCCACCAGGAGAGCATTCATGATCCCCGAGTCCCGTTCGAGCCGTTTTCGCCTGGCCGTGCTGATCGATGCGGACAACGCCTCCCATCGCATCGCCGACGGCCTGTTCGAGGAGGTGGCCAAGCTCGGCGAAGCCAGCGTCCGGCGCATCTATGGCGATTTTTCGGGGCCGCGGCTGAAGCTCTGGGCCGATATCCTCTCCAAGCACGCCATCATCCCGCAGCAGAATTTTGCCTATACGGCGGGGAAGAACGCCTCGGATATCGCGCTGGTGATCGATGCGATGGACCTCCTCCACAGCGGCCGTTTCGACGGCTTCTGCCTCGTCTCCTCGGACAGCGATTTCACCCGGCTGGCCGCGCGGATCCGCGAGCAGGGCATCGATGTCTATGGCTTCGGCGAGCAGAAGACGCCGGAGAGCTTCCGCCAGGCCTGCCGGCGGTTCATCTTTACCGAGAACCTCCTGCCCGAACCCTCGGCGCCGAACCAGCCGAGGTCGGCGGGGCGGAAGGCGCTGCAACCCTCGAGCGCGGCGGTACCTCTGCTGCGGCGGGTGATCGACCAGATGGACAGCGAAGACGGCTGGGTTCATCTGGGCGAGGTCGGCAAGCGGGTCACCAATCTCGCGCCGGATTTCGATCCCCGCACCTATGGCCATGCCAAGCTGAGCGACCTGGTCCTAAAGACGGGATCCTTCGATGTCGACCGGCCGGAGGGCCGGGGCGTGCGCATTCGCCTCAAGCAGGCTCCGAAGGAGAAGCCCGCCAAGCCCTCAGAGACGCCGGTCCGACATCGGCCTCTCTGAGCTCCCCGTCCTCAGAACACGATGACGTTGCGCAGCGCCGCCCCCTTGGTGACGCCCTCGATCGCCTCGTTGATCTTCTCCAGCGGAAAGCGGCCGGAGACGAGCTCGTCGAGCTTGAGCCGTCCCTGCCGGTAGAGATCGATCAGCGCCGGCACATCGATGTCGAGGCGGGTGGAACCCATCTTGCTGCCCAGGACGCGCTGGCCCAAATAGGCGAAATCGGTCGGCCCGAACTCGGTCTTCACCTCATTGGCGGGCATGCCGACCACGACCAGCGTGCCACCCCGGCCCATATAGCGGAAGGCCTGCTCGATCGCCGATTTGGCGCCGACGGCGACGAAGACGTAGTCGGCGCTGCGCCCGCCGGTGATCTTGCGGATCTCCTTGGCGGCCTCGACCTTGCCGGGATTGACCCCATGGGTGGCCCCGAAGCCCTTGGCCGCGGCGAGCTTCTCGTCGGAGAGGTCGACGGCGATGACGCTGCGCGCCCCACGCAGGCTGGCACCCTGGATGCAGTTCAGCCCCACGCCGCCGGTGCCGACCACGACGACATGGGAGCCGGTCGTCACCTGGGCCGTGTTCACCACGGCCCCGAAGCCGGTGATGACGCCGCAGGCCAACAACGAGGCGCTGGCGAAGGGAATATCCGTGGGAATGGCCACAGCCTGGGACGCGTCGACCACGGCATATTCCGCGAATGCCCCGGTATTGAGGCCATGGGTGACGGGTTGGCCGTCCTTGGTCGTGAGCGGGCTCTTTGCATATTGGGTGAATTTGGTTTCGCACTGAACCAGGTTGCCCTGGGTGCAATAGTGGCAATGGCCGCAGGAGCGGATCAGGGTCACGACGACATGGTCGCCCGGCTTGACGCGGGTGACCCCAGCGCCGACCGATTCGACGACGCCCGCCGCCTCATGGCCGAAGACGGCCGGAAGATCGCCGCCCCAAGCACCCTCCATGAAGTGGATGTCGCTATGGCAGATGGCGCAGGCGGCGATCTTGACCTTGATCTCGCCCGGCCGGACGGCGGCGATCTCGATGTCCTCGATGACGAGGGGCTGGCCGAAAGAGCGGCAGACGGCGGCTTTCATTCTCTAGGATACCTCGGCCGCCCGGCGTTCGTTGTTGAGCGCCTCGCCCAGGGTGGCGGCGTTGCCCCTGGGCCTGCGCAGATTCTCCAGCCCCTGGAATTCGACGAAGCGCGTGGTCGTCGCCCAGAGGTGATCACCATAGAGGAAAGGCTGAAAGGGTTCGATGCCGGCCAAGGGCAGCGGCGCGATCACCGCATCGGCCCGAGGCTCGAAGAAGAAGGGGATGGAGAAGCGCGGGTGGCCGCTGCCGAGCACGCGATGCGGCGTCGCCTTGATCCTGCCGCCGGTCCAGCGCTCGAAGCTATTGCCGAAATTGACCGCGAGGGTGCCCTCGGCGGGCGGCACGTCGATCCATTCACCGCTTCGCCGGCGCGCCTGCAGACCGTCGACGCCGTCCTGCGCCAGAAGCGTGACGAAGCCGGTGTCGACATGGGGGCGGCCGGTGACATGACGCCGCTCACCTTCATGCATGACCCAGACCTCTTCCGCCGGGGCCCCGGCGAAGGAGGATTCCTGTCGCGGCGGATAATGGATCAGGCGCAGGGTGGAGATTCCCCCGGCGAAGGCCGCATCAAAGACGGTCTCAGGCAAACCCAGTCCACGGGCGAGCGATCGCATCAGCCGCGTGGAAACCTGCTCCATCGCCTGATAGTAGCTGCGCACCGCCTCACGCCAGCCGGGCAGGGCGTCCTCAGATGGCAGGGGTGTCTCCTCCCTCAGAATATCGCCGGGCTCGATCACCGAGGGGCCGTAGGCGACATCCCGCCCCATATCGATGCCCTCCTTGTAGGTCGCATGGCCGTCCTGGAGCGGGAACCAGCCGCGATAGACATTGGGCCGGGAAGGATCGAATTTCTGGCGCCAGAGCTTGCGGATCTCGCTCGGCGGCAATGCGAAGATGCGAAGCAGGTTGCGCCGTACCTCGGCACCCTGCGGAATCTCCGGTGGCAGCCCGGCAATGGTCAGGAAGCCGATGTCCTCGGCCGCGGCCATGATCGCCCGATCCACCGCCTCGCGCGCGGGCGACGGCGGCCCAAAGAGGGGGAGGAGGTCGACTCTCGGGATCATAGGCCGGAACTCCTGGGAAGGCGGCGAGGGGCGACGGAGCGACCCTTCGGAACAGAATTGCATGACTTCCCGCCCTTTGGGAACCGCCAGAACGTCGAGTCAAAGGGTCCGTGGTTCAGATCCCCTCGGCGCTTCATTTCCGCCGGCGGCTGAGCGATGATCGCGCCCTTCGCGGCACGGAGGATCACGCCATGGCTGGCGACAGCTCACCGACCTGGATCTACAACCAGACCGTCAAGATGTTCGCCGCCGGCGCGGCGCCGGCCTTCGAGGATGCCGCCGAGCTCGAGGCGCATTGGGGTCGGGCCTGGGGCGTCGACAACGATGTCGGCCGGATGCGCGCCGTGCTGGTGCATCGGCCCGGACCCGAGATGGATGTGATCGATCCCACCAAGCGAATCGAATCCATCGGCTCCTACGGTGATGTGGAGGCCGGCTGGTATTTCCAGAGCGACAGCCTGCCGAAGATCTCGGAGATGCAGGCCCAGCATGACGCCCTGGTCGCGGCGCTCCGGGCCGAAGGCGTGGAAGTCTACGAGGTCGAGGGCGTCAGCGGCGGCCGGCTCAAATCCTGCTACACCCGCGATCCGCTCATCATGGTGAAGGGCGGGGCCATCGTCTGCCGCATGGGCGCGCGCATCCGCCGCGGGGAGGAGCTCGCCATCACCCGGACCCTGGCGCGCATCGGCATCCCGATCCTGCGCACCCTGTCGGGTCTGGCTCTCATGGAGGGCGGCAGCTTCGCCTGGATCAACAGCCGCACTGCGGTCATCGGCTGCGGCGTGCGGGTGAATCGGGAGGGGGCGGCCCAGATCGGCGAGGTGCTGCAGCGCCAGGGGGTCGAGCTCATCGTCATCGATCTCGTCGGCTATGACATCCACATCGACGGCTCTTTCCTCATGGTCGACCGGGATCTGGCCCTCATCGACCCGACGGGGCTGCCTTATTCCTTCCTCGAGCGGCTGAAGGCGCTGGGGCTGCGCACCATCGAGATCGAGCCGGCCGACAACAAATGGATCGTCAATTCCCTGGCCGTGGCGCCGAGCAAGCTCATCATGCCGGAGGGGGGCTCGAACCGGACCCTCGATGCCCTGGCCCAGCAGGGGGTGACCTGGACGACGCTGCCCTATGGCAAGATGCAGCTGAACGGCGGCGGCATCCATTGCTCCACCATGCCGCTGATCCGCGATCCGGTCTGATCGCTGCGGGCGGCGATCAATCTCCGGCGTCCTCCCCGGTCGGTCTCGGCCGATCCAGATGTCCGAGATCGCGCGCCGGGTCGAGGCGGTCGCGGACGATCTGCTTCAGCGTCTTGACGTCAGGAAAGCCGCCGTAGCGCTTGCGCTCCCAGATGAGCTCGCCCTGGTAGTCGATCCGGAACACCCCGCCGGTGCCAGGCCGCAACGTCACTTCGCCGAGGTCTTCGGCAAAGGTCGACAGCAGCTCCTGGGCCATCCAGGCGGCGCGGAGCAGCCATTGGCATTGCCGGCAATAGGTGATGGTGAGACGCGGCTTCTCGGGTTCGGTCATGGTTCCGGTTCCTAGGCCACGATGCCGTCGGCACGGAGTCGGGCGATGGCGGCCGCGTCGAGACCGTGGCGCGCGAGAAGGGCGTCCGTATGCTCGCCCGGCCGCGGCGGTGGGGAGACGGGCCCGGCCGGCGTGCGGCTGAATCGCGGCGCCGGGCCCGGCTGGGTCACGCCATCGACCTCCAGGAAGTTGCCGCGGGCGAGATTATGGGGATGGCTGGGCGCCTCGCCCATGCTCAGCACCGGCGCGAAGCAGGCATCCGTGCCTTCCATGAGCGCGCAGCATTCCGCTCGGCTCATGGCTGCGATCTTCTTGGCGATGGCGGTGCGCAGGGCAGGCCATTGCTCGCGGTCGTTCTGGCTCTTCGCCAGCTCGACCGGCAAGCCGAGGCGCGCCAGGAGCTCGGCGAAGAACTGTGGCTCGATCGCGGCCAGCGCCACATGCTTCCCATCCTTGGTCTCATAGACGTCATAGAAGGGCGCGCCGGAATCGAGATAGTTATCCCCTCGCCGATCATTCCACCGGCCGGCGGCGTGGTAGCCATAGATCGCGGTCATCAGGGCGGCGGCGCCGTCGACCATGGCGGCATCGACGACCTGACCCTGACCGGAACGCTCGGCCTCGCGCAGCGCGCAGATCAGGCCGAAGGCGAGATAAAGCGCGCCGCCGCCGAAATCGCCGACCAGGTTGAGCGGCGGAGTCGGCGGTTGACCTCGCCGCCCGATGGCATGGAGGGCGCCGGTCAAGGCGATGTAGTTCAGATCATGACCCGCCGCCCCGGCCAAGGGGCCGCTCTGGCCCCACCCGGTCATGCGGCCATAGACCAGTTTAGGATTCACGCCATGGCAATCCGCCGGGCCCAGGCCCAGGCGCTCGGTAACACCGGGACGGAAGCCTTCGAGGAGAATCTGGGCCCGTTCGATCAGGCTCAGCACCAGCTCGCGGCCGCGCGGCTGCTTCAAATCGACGATGAGGGATTTCTTGTTGCGGTTGAGCAGATCATGGGGCCGCGCCGCCATGCCGGGGCGGCCGATGCAGATGACCTCCGCGCCCATATCCGCCAGGAGCATGGCGCAGAAGGGCCCCGGCCCCAGCCCCGCCAGTTCGATGACCGTGACGCCCGCAAGCGGTCCCATGATCTTGCCCCCGTTCCGATTCTGAGGTTCAGCCTAGCGAATTTCGGCAGGAGCGGGACACAACTCTCTCTTGTCGAGCCTGCGGCGCTTGATGCACGGGGTGGCGATAGGCTAAAGCCATGTCCCTTCTTCGCGGAGAGCCCGGCCGATGGCGTCTTTCGTTTCGCTTCCCGAGGCCGTCGCGGCCAATGTCCGCGACGGCGATATCGTCGCCCTGGAGGGCTTTACCCATCTGATCCCTTATGCCGCCGGGCATGAGCTGATCCGCCAGCAGCGCCGCGGCCTCACTTTGGTGCGCATGACGCCGGACATCATCTATGACCAGCTCATCGGCATGGGGGCGGCGGAGAAGCTGATCTTCTCCTGGGGCGGCAATCCGGGGGTGGGCTCGCTCTACCGCATGCGCGACGCCATCGAGAACGGCTGGCCGCGGCCCCTGGCCATCGAGGAGCATTCCCATGCCGCCATGGCCAATGCCTATGAGGCGGGGGCCGCGAATCTGCCCTTCGCCGCCTTCCGCGGCTACCTCGGCGCGGATCTGGCGAAGGTCAATCCCAAGATCAAATCCGTGACCTGTCCCTATACCGGGGAGGTACTGGCGACGGTGCCGGCGATCCGGCCCGATGTCGCCATCATCCATGCCCAGAAGGCCGACCGCGCCGGCAATGTGCTGATCGAAGGGATCGTGGGTGTCCAGAAACAGGCGGTGCTGGCGGCCAAGCGCTCCATCGTCACGGTGGAGGAGCGGGTCGAGAGCTTTGCCGGCACCCACAGCAACGCCTGCATCCTGCCGCATTGGACGGTGGGCGCCATCACTGTCGTCCCGGGCGGCGCTCATCCCTCCTATGCCCAGGGCTATTACATGCGCGACAACGCCTATTACCTCGCCTGGGACGCCATCTCGCGGGAGCGCGAGGGCTTCCTCGCATGGATGAAGGAGAATGTGCTGGCCAAGGGGCCCGAGGCCTTCCTCGCTTTTACCGGGGGGCGCCACAATGGCTGAGACCTATAGCGCGACCGAGATGATGACCGTGGCGGCGGCCCGGGCGCTGAAGGCCGAGGATGTCTGCTTCGTGGGCATCGGCGCGCCCTCGGCCGCTTGCAATCTGGCGCGCCTCAGCCATGCACCCGACATCACGCTCATCTATGAATCCGGCACCATCGCCACCAAGCCCGATGTGCTGCCGCTCTCCATCGGCGATGGCGAGCTCTGCGTCACGGCGCTCACCACCGTCTCGGTGCCGGAGATGTTCCGCTATTGGCTCCAGGGCGGGCGCATCACCATCGGCTTTTTGGGTGCGGCCCAGCTCGACAGATTCGCCAATATCAACACCACCGTCATCGGCCCCTATGACAAGCCCAAGGTCCGGCTGCCCGGCGGCGGCGGGGCACCGGAGATCGCCACCTCCTGCCAGGAGATCTTCATCGTCATGCCCCAGGGCAAGCGCAGCTTCGTCGAGCGGATCGATTTCCGCACCTCCCTCGGCCATGGCGCCGGGCAGGGCGATCGCGCCCGCCATGGCGTCACGACCAAGGGCCCGAGCCGCGTCTTCACCGATCTCTGCATCATGCAGCCCGATCCCGTGACGCAGGAGCTGACCGTCACCTCGATCCATCCCGGCGTCACCCGCGAGAAGATCGCCGAGAATACGGGCTGGCCCGTCAAATTCGCGGCCCAGGTCGAAGAGACGCCCGCGCCGACGGCCGCCGAGCTCGGCGTGCTGCGCGACCTGCAGGCGCGCACCAAACGCGCGCATGGCGAGAGCGCATGAGGGGAGAAGGCGCATGAACGAGGTCTTCATCTGCGATGGCATCCGCACCCCCATCGGCCGCTACGCCGGAGCACTCTCCCGGGTCAGGACCGACGATCTCGCCGCTGTCGCGCTGAGGGCGCTGCTGGCCCGCAATCCCGGCCTCGATCTCGCGGCGATCGAGGAGGTCTATCTCGGTTGCGCCAACCAGGCCGGCGAGGACAACCGCAATGTCGCGCGCATGGCCCTTCTGCTGGCAGGGCTGCCGGCGAGCGTCCCCGGCGTGACGGTCAACCGGCTCTGCGCTTCGGGGCTGGAGGCGGTGGGAAGTGCCGCCCGCGCCATCGCCGCAGGCGAGATGGACCTCGCCATCGTCGGCGGGGTCGAATCCATGT
>DATHQQ010000560.1:0-2659 GCA_035482595.1 Verrucomicrobiia bacterium | reverse complement strand
AGGTACCGTCGCCGGGCCAAGGGTCGCTTTCGCCATAGTCATAGAGATCCGGCGCCACGACTCGGCAGTCCGATGCCAGCCTTTCGGCCAAGGCCTGCCATTGCGCGCTGGCGCTCGCCGTGGCGTGGAGCAGGAGCACGGTCTCGCCGGATCCCGTCGCCGCATAGGCGATCCGCGCGCCGTTCAGCTCAATCTTTGGCATGGATGATCCCGGTCGAGCGCCTCTCGATGCCGCCGGCCCGATACCATGCCTGGCTGCGATGCATGCCGATATCCTTCAGCTGCCAGTCGCTCAATGATTGCAGCCCCCGGACCGCGATCCGCGAATGATGGCCGCGACGCAACATGCGCAGCTTCGCCACCAGGCGCGCGAGAAAGCCCTGGGCGGCAGGGGTGGCGCCCTCGGCCGCTGTGCCGGCCGAAGCGCGCTGCCGCGATCCCGTGTA
This sequence comes from Verrucomicrobiia bacterium, assembly GCA_035482595.1. Lineage (GTDB taxonomy): Bacteria > Pseudomonadota > Alphaproteobacteria > Dongiales > Dongiaceae > DASXQK01. The sequence continues at coordinate 2,213 of DATHQQ010000560.1, read as the reverse complement.
CTCAAAAGCACTCATGTCTCTCTTCGTCTCCATCTTTCCGCTGTGACGCCTGTGGCTGCGTCCGTTGTTGCAAGAACCCTAAAAAACGTGTTAGATACCACATTCAAATGGTTAATTATGTGTTAGTTACAACATCGTGACGTTAAGGATCAGATGGAGTGCGATGCGCGCGGCGTGAATGACTGATCCGCCGGATGAGTTGACCGACTGACCGGCGATGGAGGGGAAGGGCGTCATGGATGCGTTGTCGGATGTGTTGCAGACCGTCAGGTTGACGGGCGGTGTCTTCGTGGAGGCGCGCTTCACCGCGCCCTGGAGCGTGGCGTCGCGGTTCACCTCGGAGGATTGCCGGCCCTTCATCGACAATCCCGTCCAGCTCATCGCCTATCACTATGTGACCCGCGGCCGGTGGTGGCTGGAGGTGGAGGGGGAGCCGCCAGTGGAAGTGCGCGCCGGCGAGGCGGTGCTGCTGCCGCGCAACGACCCGCATGTGCTGGGCAGCGCCATCGGTCTTCGCCCGGTCTGCGCCCGCAGCCTGGTCAAATCGGAGGAGGGCGGCGGTCTCGCCCGGATCGTCCATGGCGGCGGCGGCGAGGCAACGCATATGGTCTGCGGCTTCCTTGCCAGCGATGAGCACCGAAACCCGCTGATCACGACCCTGCCGCGCGTGCTGAAGATCGACATGACGCAGACGGGATCGGACGAATGGATCGAATCCTCCCTGCGCTTCGCGCTCCGCGGATTGAGCGAGGGGCTGCTCGGCGCATCGACCGTGATGACGAAGCTCTCGGAGCTGATGTTCGTCGAGGCGGTGCGCCGATATGCGGCGACGCTGCCGCCCGAGGAGAGGGGCTGGCTTGCCGGCACCCGCGATCCCTATGTTGGACGGGCACTCGCCTTGCTGCATGGCAGGACCGACCGGCGCTGGACGGCGGAGTCTCTGGCCGCGGAGGTGTCGCTCTCCCGCTCTGCTTTCAGCGATCGCTTCACCGCCGTCGTCGGCATGCCCCCCAAGCGCTACATGATCTCCTGGCGCCTGCATGTCGCGAAGGAGAAGCTGCGCGAGGGATGCAAGCCCATCGCGCAGATCGCCCATGAGGTCGGCTATGAGGCCGAGGCCGCCTTCAATCGCGCCTTCCGGCGCGAATACGGCGTTCCGCCGGCGGCGTGGCGCAAGCAAGGACAGCCGGGGGTTCAATAGCAGCGACGGCGCTGATTACGCGCCAGGTAATTGCACGGCCAAGGCGTGATCGCCAGGATCGGGCCCGCAGCTTCAAGGAGCGGGCAAATGGCTGGATCCACCCTCAGGACGATCGCCCCAAGACCGGATGCGGCGGCGCCGCGGCGACCCTCCCCGGCGGTTCTGCCGGCCGCCCTGCGCGTCGCGGAAGAGCCGGCGCAACCCGGGCGCCTTCCTCCGGGCAGGCTGGCTCGTTGGGCGGCTCACGTCATCGCCTGGTATCAAGGTTTCGCCGATCGGCGTCTGCTCGCGAGCCTCGACGACCGACTCCTCCGCGACCTCGGCATCGATCGTTCCGCTGTCGGCGGCGACAGCACGGGCTCGTACTGGCGCCTGCGCGAGCGGCGTGTCCGAGGGCGCGGCGGCGAGGATCACGGGCCGTAGAGCGCTATCCGATCAAGTAGAACCACCTCTTGCCGTCACCCCGGCGAAAGTCGGGGTCCAGGGGCAAGCGGCAAAATGCCGAGCATGTAGCCCCTGGATTCCGGCTTTCGCCGGAATGACGAGAAGGGTGGACCTGGCTGGCTGGAAGCCTGGTTCTGCTGTTGAATGTCTTGCTGCGCATCTGGGGCCGATCCGGGAGCGATAGGGCCATGGTGAATGCGGTGCAGAGGAATTTTGGCGATCACCTGCGCTGGTGGCGAAAGCGGCGCGGGCTGTCGCAGCTCGAGCTGGCGGGTGTCGCCGGCACCTCCCAGCGCCATCTCAGTTTCTTGGAATCGGGGCGCGCGGCGCCGAGCCCCCAGATGGTGCTCGGCCTGGCTGCGGCATTGAACGTCTCGCTGCGGCAGCAGAATGCCTTCCTGCTCTCGGCCGGCTATGCGGCCGTCTGGCGCGAGGGGAAACTGGGCGGGCCCGAGCTGGCCCAGGTCGATGCCGCGCTCGATCACATCCTCGCCCAGCAGGGGCCTTTCCCGGCCTTCATGGTGGACCGACATTGGAATTTGAAGCGGGCCAATGGCGGGGCGGCCCG
>DATHQQ010000559.1:0-2015 GCA_035482595.1 Verrucomicrobiia bacterium | reverse complement strand
CGCCCAGTATCAGGGCGCGCCCATCGCCCTGGAGGGCGCCAGCCTCGCCGAGACCATTCACCGGAACTGCGTCGCGAAGGCCGACGTCACCCACCAGGTCGACAGCATGCGCGCCTGCCTGGAGGGCAGCCATGACATCCTCTCGACCCATGTGAACATCGATTTCTGGAACTCCCTCGGCGGTTCCTGATAGAGGCGGTCTTTCCCCTGCCATAGCGCGGCGGCATAATCGCGCCCGCCGCACTCTGGAGAGGATCACGCCCGCATGGGCTCCTACGACGCGCTGCTCAAGCCGCTCACCATCAAGCATGTCACCTTCCGCAACCGGATCATGGGGTCGAGCCATGCGCCGGCCTATGGCAAGGACGGCAAGCCCCAGGAACGCTACCAGCTCTATCATGAGGAGAAGGCCAAGGGCGGCATCGGGCTCGCCATGTTCGGCGGCTCCTCCTCCGTTTCCATCGATTCGCCGGCGGCGCTGTGGAACCAGATCTCCGTCGGCGATGATTCCGTCATCCCCTTCTTCAAGCAGTTCTCGGCCCGCATCCATCGCCACGGCGCCAAGCTCATGTGCCAGCTCACCCATATGGGGCGGCGCGCGCGCTGGGATTCGGAAGCCTGGCTGCCCACCATCTCCCCCTCGCCCTTGCGCGAGCCCGCCCACCGCTCCTTCCCCAAGGAGATGGAGGATTTCGACATCGAGCGGGTGCAGGAGGATTTCGCGGAAGCCGCCCGGCGCTGCCGCGAGGGCGATCTCGACGGCTGCGAGTTCGTCTTCACCGGCCATATCAACGACCAGTTCATCTGCCCGGCGACCAACCACCGAACCGATCACTACGGCGGCGGCCTCGAGAACCGGATGCGCTTTCCCCTGGAGATGCTGGCCAAGGCGCGGGCGGCCGTCGGGGATGATTTCCTGCTGGGCATCCGCATCACCGGCGACGATCTGCTGGAGGGCGGCAATTCCATGCAGGAATGCCTGGAGATCCTGAAGCGCTTCGGGAGCTCCGGTCATCTCGATTTCCTCAATGTCGTGGGCGGCAATGTCTTCACCCATGCGGCGCTGGCGGTGAATGTGCCCAACATGGCCTTCCCGCCGGCCCAGTTCCTCTATCTCGCCAGCGCGGCGCGCCAGATGACGGGGATGCCGGTCTTCTACGCCAATAATGTGAAGGACCTCGCGACGGCCTCCCGCGCCGTCGAGGAAGGCCATTGCGACATGCTGGGCATGACCCGCGGCCATATCGCCGACCCCCATATCGTGCGCAAGCTGATGGAGGGCCGGCTCGACGACATCCGCCAATGCGTCGGCGCCAGCTATTGCCTCGACCGGGTCTGGCTCGGCGCCGATGCGCTCTGCATCCAGAACGCCGCCACGGGGCGCGAGGCGACCATGCCTCATCTCATCAGCCGCACGACGGGGCCGATCCGCAAGATCGTGGTCGCCGGCGCCGGGCCCGCGGGCCTGGAGGCGGCCCGGGTCGCCGCCGAGCGCGGCCATAAGGTGGTGCTGTTCGAGAAGGAGGCCGAGGCCGGCGGCCAGATCCGCATCGCCGCCAAGGCCGGCTGGCGCGAGGCACTCTCCGGCATTCCCCGTTGGCTGGACGGCCAGGTGAAGAAGCTGGGGGTCGACTATCGCCTCGGCGCCGAAGCCACGGCAGCGGCGGTGACGGCCGAAGCCCCGGATATCGTGATCGTGGCCACCGGCGGGCGCCCGAACCTCTCTCTCGTCAAGGGCGGGCCGGCGTTCGCCGTCTCGAGCTGGGACATCCTGACCGGCAAGGCCGCCCCCGGCGAGAACGTCCTGGTCTATGACGCCCAGAGCGGCCATGGCGGGCCTTCCACCGCCGAGTTCCTGGCCAAGCGCGGCAGCCTGGTGGAGGTAGTGACCTACGACCCGGCGCTGGGCGCGGAGATGGGGTCCAACAATTGGGCGATCCATCTGCGCGAGCTGTACAAGGCCGGGGTGGTGATCACCCCGAACCACCAGGTGAGCCAAGTCTATCGCGAGGGCA
>DATHQQ010000558.1:0-5572 GCA_035482595.1 Verrucomicrobiia bacterium | reverse complement strand
CGGGCGAGATCGGCGGCCGCGCTGGCATAGTCCGGCGCGTCGGCGATCATCGCATCGGTGATGCTGTGGATGGCGGTCGAGCCCGGCGGGATGCGCCGAGCCGGATTGACCATCCGATCGAAGGTTTCGCCCAGATAGAGGCGGTGCCCATGCAGATGCACCGCGCCCACGGAGAGCAGCCGGTCGCGGCGCACGTCGAGCCCCGTGGTCTCGGTATCGAGGGAGACCACGGGCAGCTCGTCCAGCGGCGTGGCCCCGCCGGGCTTGCCGGCGACAGGCGGCAGATCATGCAGCCCCAGATCATGCTCCAGGAGCCGCGGGACAATCCCCTCGGCCGCCGCGAAGCGGAGCACCGCCCCGCCCCCGGGCCCAAGCCCGGCGACGCCGGCCTCGATCTCCCGCCCATCGACCATGCGCAGCATCGTGCGCCGCGGCGGTCCGTCCGCCTCCGCCAGGGTCATGGCGAAGGCGAGGCTCTCGCGCTCGAAGACGTCGAAAAGGCTGGCACCGAGGACGGTCCCGCCGCCGAGCAGGAGCTTGCCGGCGGCATTGATCAGGCTCGCCTGGCCCTGGGATGTCACCACCACGATGCCATCGTCGATGGCGCCCAGAACGGCTTCCAGCCGGCGGTCGAGCAGGCCACGCCGATCGCGTTCCCGGCCGATCAGGCTGGCCACCGCCTGCTGCAACCGATCGATCTCGTCGCCCGCGATCGCTGCCGGGCGCGGCAGGGCCGTGCCCAGGCCGGCGGAGATGAGCAGGGCGCCGCGCAACCGCTCGAGGCGCCGCTGCTGGCGATCCATGGCCATCACGGCGGCGGCGATGGCGAGCAGGCCCAGGGCAACGCCGCCCAGCAGGAGATATTCCGGCCAGCCGAATCCCCCCGCGAGATGCGAGGCACGCCCCGCCATCCAGGCCAGAAGCACCAAAGCGATCGCAGCTCCGCCGCCGATGGCGGCCCCTCTTGCATCCCGCATCGCGCCATTATGACGCCGCCCGCGGTCGCTGGCACGCACCGATGACAGCAGTCGGTAAAACCGATTGGCAAGCGGTCGGCGCTTGCCCATTGTCGGCAACGGATGAACAGACATCTCTCCCGCAAGCCCGTCGCCCGCACAGCGGCGACGGGCGAGGCCGCTGCGACTGACCGGGCGCTGGCCGAGGCGCTGGCCGGCAAGCGCGTCTTGATCGCCTATGGCCTGGTCGGCGAGCTGCTGGCGGCGATGCACCGCCTCGGGGTCGACTATATGAAGTCGCAGGCCGCCTGGCTGCGCCGCGATCTCGGCGCCGAGGTCGCGGTCGTCAGGCTGCGGACGGCAGCCGCGGTCGCCGACAACGCGCAACGCATCGCCGAGGTGCTCTGCCAGGATGCGCGACCCGCCGTGGTCATCGCCCATAGCAAGGGCGGGCTCGAGACTCTGACGGCGCTGATGAATCGCCGCGCCGCCGGGCGCTGCGCGGCTTTCATCGCCATTCAGTCGCCCTTTCTCGGCTCACCCGTGGCCGATTTCCTGATCGCCGCCACGCCGCTGCACGCGACCGTCAAGGGTTCGCTGCGCCTGCTGCGCGCGGGATCGGGGGCGGGCCTCCATGACCTGACAACCCCCGTGCGCCAAGCCTGGATGGAGCGCCATGCGGAAGCGATCGCCGGGCTCGTGGAAAATATTCCTATGGTCTGCTGCGCGACGGCGGTGAACAAATCCACTATCGGCCCGGATCGTCGCTATCTGGCGCTGGCGCGATGGATCGAGCGGCAAGGCTTCGGGCCGAACGACGGCATGGTCCCGGTCAGCTCCGCACTACTGACGGGCGCGCGCCATCTCGTGCTGGGCGGTGGCCATCGCGGCACTGTCTCGAAAGGACGCGGGCGCGACCCTGTGGGCCTGCTGCGCCGATTGCTGGCCATGGCCCTGCTGGAGCCCAATCCGGCGCCGCCCTGACGACTCCCGAAGGCCCCGGATTGGCGCCATAAACCCTCGGCATCGAAAAACGTTTCCAAAATAATTTGTCGCATCTTTGCAACGCTTTGCAGAACTGCAGGGGTCCCCGAGGCCACAGCGTGGCGGATGGGCAACAGGGCAGATATTTCATGTTGACGGGCCTTTCCCATCCGGTTCAAAACGGATGCAGGAGTTCCAGGGGATCAACGGGGCTCCAGGCAGAACGTCGACGTCAGTCCATCTTTGGGGAACAAAACATTGAATCGGATGCACCGCCGCGACCGGACGGGCCGACAGAAGATTCGATTTGTCGCACCCGCCATCCTCGGAGCCGCCATCTATCTCGCGGCTGTGCCCTCCTCCCTCGCTGACACCCGCCCTCCGGGCGCCCTTCTCCCCCTCTTGAAGCCGGCAACCACGCTGACCTCGGTCGCCTCGACGGCGATCGTATCGAGCAGCGCGAGGGACAGCAGCTTCGTGCTGCCCGCCCTGCGGCCGGTGGCGGCAACGACGCCCGGCCCGGCCGGCAAGGGCACCGCGAAGAGCGCGCCGGTGACGAGCGCCGCCAGCGATCTGCGCTACAACACGGTAACCGTGAAGCAGGGTGATTCGCTCCTCGCGACCCTCGTGCGCGGCGGCGTCTCCGCGGCGGATGCCCATCGCTACCTGTCAAAGATCAGCGCGCAGATCGATGCCCGCAAGCTGCAGCCCGGCGACAAGCTGACCCTGGGATTTGTTTCCGATACCAAGGGCCGCCATCTGGCGCTCCTGCGCTGGAACGGCAAGCGCGGCCGCACCACCAGCGTTGCTCTTCTGCCCCGCGCCCTGCAGTCGGCGCCGGCGGCGGCGGTACTGGCGAGTGTGCCCGCGACGGCACCGGCAGCGACCGATGCCGCGGACGGCATGGTGCAGAAGACGCTGGTGGTCAGGGGAAGCCCCTCGCTGCCGCGGGCCCTGTCCGGCCTCGGCCTGCCCACCGAAGTCGGCGAGCAACTGATGATGACCCTTTCCCAATCGCGCCGTCCGCCGGTCCATGGCGAGTTGCTGACGATCGCCTACTTCGTGCCGAGCGACGGCACCGCGGGCGCGACCCCGCGGCTCAACTACGCCGCCTACAAGGGCAAGGACGGCAAGGAGCATGTGCTGCGCTTCGCCGCCTATGCCTCGCCGACCGCTTTGCAGCATGTCGATGTGATGCCGGCCGCCATGGTCGCGCTCTGGAATCCGCTGCCAGGCGCGAAGATCAGCTCGCCCTTCGGCTGGCGCATCCACCCGGTGTTCCGCACCCGCCTGTTCCATAAGGGGGTCGACTATGAGTCCCGCGCGGGCACGCCGGTGATGGCGGCCGCCGATGGGCTGGTGGAGGATGTCGGCCGGCGCGGCAATTACGGCAATTACATCCTGATCCGCCACTCGGGCCGGCTGGAAACCGCCTATGCCCATCTCGCCGGCTTTGCCCCCGCCGTCGCCGCCGGCACGATGGTCCGCCGCGGCGAGGTGATCGGCTATGTCGGCATGACCGGCGTGGCCACGGGCCCGCATCTCTACTACGAGGTCATCGTCGACGGCCGCCAGATCGACCCCGAGGGTGCGGCGCTCAAGCAGGCGACCAAAGCCTATCTGACGCAGACCGCGACCATCAACTAGGTCCGACGAACTTTCCCTCTCCCGCTACGAAGCGCGGGAGAGGGAAAAGCGGCGCAGTGCTAGACTACCTCCCGCCGCGATTCCAGCATCCGCTCCGCCATCCGAACGGCGCTTCGCAAGCTCGCATGCTCCGCCTTGCCGGTGCCGGCGATGTCGAAGGCGGTGCCGTGATCGACACTGGTGCGCAGAAACGGCAGGCCAACGGTGACGTTCACCCCCTGCTCGATGCCGAGATATTTGACCGGGATCAAACCTTGGTCGTGGTACTGGGCCACGACGATATCGAACTCGCCCTGGCGCGCCCGCATGAAGACCGTGTCGCCGGGCCAGGGTCCGCTGGCGTCGATCCCCTCGCGCCGCGCCGCCTCGATGGCTGGCCGGATCGCCTCGATGTCCTCGCGGCCGAAGAGCCCATTCTCCCCGGCATGGGGATTGAGGCCCGCCACGGCGATGCGTGGTGCTCCAATTCCGAAATCGCGGCAGGCGCGATGGGCCAGCCGGATGGCGCGCAGCTCCGCTTCGGGCGTCACCAGCCGGATCGCTTCGCTGAGGGGCACATGAATGGAGACGAGCAGGACCCGCAGCTCCTCATTCGCCAGCATCATGGCAAAATCGGTGGTCCCCGATTGCGCGGCCAGGATCTCGGTATGGCCGGGGTAATTGATGCCCGCCGCCTTCATCGCCTCCTTGTTCAAAGGTGCGGTGACGATGGCATCGATCTCGCCGGCCTGGGCGAGGCCGATCGCGCGCTCGACATAGGCAAAAGCGGCCGCGCCCGCCCGTGCATCGATGCGCCCGAAAGGCAGATCGGCGGGCAGCCGACTCGCCGGCAGGAGATCCATCTGCCGGGGGCGGGCTTCGGCCTCGGCGGCTGTCGCGATGACGCGCAGCGCCAGCCGGGCGCCGACGATACCGATGGCGCGACCCAGGATCGCCTCATCGCCGATGACGAAGGCCGGCGGCAAGCCGCCCTCGGCCCAGAGCTTGGCGACGACCTCGGGACCGATGCCCGCCGGATCGCCCATGGTGACTGCGATAAGCGGCCGCTCCGCCGGCATTCTTCCCTCTCCCCACCCGCAATTCAAAGGCAAGGCTAAGTCGCCCCCGGCCGCTCCGCCAGGATTATCGCTCGGCTCTTTCCGTGACGGCCGCAGGCAGCGCCCCCATGTTAACTTGATCCCGGCGCTGTCCTGGCGGATAAGATGATCCGCGCTCGTCGAGGGAGGCGTGGGACCGTGCCGCGGTCGAGGAACGATCAGCGCAAGGCCGGCTCCGCGCAGCACAGGGAAGGAACGACGTATGAGGAGGCAGAGCACGGTGAAAGCCGCGACGGAGGGCGTGGCAATCCGCAGGAAGGGTCATCGCAGAAGATCGTTATCAATCACAATATTAACACTCGAGCCCCTGCTCACGGATGCCACAGTCGGGCCCGCAAGCCGTAGAGGCCAGACACACCAAGAAGGAGCTTCGACATGCTCGGTCGGCAAAAGCAGAGGGACGGCGCGCCCAAGATGGGTCAGCCGCTGCCTCCTGGACATTCCAACAGACCCGATGCCTACCGCACCGACAATAGCGCGGCCTCGCCTTCGTCTCAGCCAGCGGCGGATATCCTCCGCCGCGCACCGGACGTGACCGCCGTGACCGGCCGGCGCACCGATGTCGCGCCATCGGCCTTCGGCGACACTGCCAGCAAGCGGCTGACGGTTGGCCGGGGCATCACCCTCAGCGGCGAGATTCGCGCCTGCGACCTGCTCATCGTCGAGGGCCAGGTCGAGGCGACGCTGTCCGAGAGCCGCGCCGTCGAGATCTCGGCCAGCGGCGTCTTCAAGGGCATCGCGGATATAGAATCCGCCGAGGTCAGCGGGCTGATCGAAGGCGAGCTGGTGGTCAGGAACACGCTGGTCATCCATTCGACCGGCCGCGTGCTGGGCAAGATCAGCTACGGCCGAATCGAGATCGCCCGCGGCGGCATCATATCGGGCCAG
>DATHQQ010000557.1:0-2890 GCA_035482595.1 Verrucomicrobiia bacterium | reverse complement strand
CGAAGACCACGCCCGCCAGCGGCGCGTTGAAGGCCGCAGCGACCCCGGCCGAGGCGCCGGCGACGATGAGGCCCGGCTGGCGCATCGGCGACATGCGCCCGGTGGCATACATGAGCGAGGCGCCGCCCTGCACCGTCGGCCCCTCGCGCCCGATCGAGGCCCCGCAGAGAAGGCCGAGGGCCGTCAGGATGATCTTGCCGATGGCGATGCGGATGGACACCAGGGCGGCCCGGCGCGGCTGATCCTGGATCTCGCGCGCCGCGATCGCTTGGGGAATGCCGCTGCCCTGGGCGCCGGGGAAGACGCGCAAGGTGAGATAGATGGAGGCGGCGAAGCCGGCTGGGGTGAGGAACAGCGGGGCATAGGGCCAGGCGCTCTCGATGCTGCGGAAGCCCAGGCTCGAGACATCGGCGAGCTTGGCGAAGCCCGCTGCAATCAGGCCGGTCAGAAGCCCGCCCGTCAGGAAGATCAACTCGCGGCGCCAGCGGGCAGCCTGAATCCCTGCCCACCGCTTCAGGTCGGGAAACTTGAACATAAGGCGCTCTCTTTGGCCGGCGAGACGCGTCTTGCGGCCCGCGATCATGCCGAAGCCCGCCGCTCCGTTCCATAAGAGCCTGCATCCAACGAAGATTGTTCTTGTTTTGTTCCGGATTTGGCGCTATCTTCCTTCCCAGCGGCGACGGAAGGGAGGTGTCCGGTGGAGGACGCGGCCAGAGAGCTCATCCACGACTACCTCGAGAGGCATGAACTGGCGGTGCTCGCCACGGCCTCCCCTTCCGGTTCGCCGGAAGCCGCCTTGATGGGAATCGCCGCCGGCGCCGATCTCGCTTTGATTTTCGATACCCTCACCACGACGCGCAAATACGCCCGGCTGAAGGCCAATCCCAGGGTGGCCCTGGTCATCGGTCTGGAGAGCGAGACGACCCTGCAGCTCGAGGGCGAGGCGGAGGAGCTCGCAGGCGAGGCCCTGGCCGAGGCCAAGGAGATCTATTTCCGGAAATGGCCCGACGGCCGCGCGCGCGAGGCCTGGCCCAACATCACCTATTTCAAGGTCCGTCCACGCTGGTTCCGCCATAGCGATTTCAGTCAGCCACCCCCGAGGATCGTCGAGCTCGACGCCCGGTCATGACGCGACCCGTCACCCGCGAGAGCCGCGAGCGCGGCCTCTCCCAGGAATTGCCGGTGGATGCCGACGGCACCTCCATGCCCGCGAGCGAGATTCCCGATCTGGCGCGCAAGGGCCGAGGTGCGGTCTCCAACCGGCCGGGGCGCTACGAGCCGGGCAACCGTCCGCGGGAGGATGACGGCTGGCCCGGGGGCTGTTCCAGCACTCAGCCGGAAGGCGAGGACGAGGACCTGCCGCCGCTGAGGACCACCGTCACCATCGACGCCACCCGCAGCGCGATCGCCTGGAACGAATCCCCCGACATCGGCTTCGACCGCTCGCTCAATGCCTATCGTGGCTGCGAGCATGGCTGCGTCTATTGCTTCGCCCGGCCGACCCATGCCTATCTCGGCCTTTCGCCGGGGCTGGATTTCGAGACCAAGCTCTTCGCCAAGCCCGAGGCACCGCGCCTGCTGGCCGAGGAGCTCTCGAAGCGCGGCTACAGCCCGGCACCGCTGGCGCTGGGCACGAATACCGATCCCTATCAGCCGATCGAGCGCGAGATGCGCATCACCCGCGGCGTGTTGGAGGTGCTCGCCGCCTTCAATCATCCGGTCACCATCGTCACCAAATCGGCGCTGGTGACCCGCGACATCGATATTCTGGCGGAAATGGCGCGGAAGTCGCTCGCCACCGTCAGCCTCTCCATCACCACCTTGGACAAGCATCTCGCCCGCAGGATGGAGCCCCGCGCCACGACGCCGCCTCGCCGGCTGGAGGCGGTGCGCCAGCTCGCGGAAGCCGGCATACCGGTAGGCGTGCTGGCCGCCCCCATGATTCCCGCCCTCAACGACATGGAGCTGGAGGCGATCCTGGCGGCGGCGGCCAAGGCGGGGGCGACCAGCGCCGGCTACGTGCTGCTGCGCCTGCCGCTGGAGATCAAGGACCTCTTCACCGAATGGCTCGAGGCCCATGAGCCGGCCAAGGCACGCCATGTGCTCAATCTGATCCGCGATACCCGCCGCGGCGCCCTCTATGTCGATAAATTCGGCGAGCGTGGCCGGGGAACCGGCCCCTATGCCGAGCTCCTCGCCAAGCGCTTCCGCCTCGCCGTCAAGCGCCTGGGCCTGGAACGCCGCGACGAGGGCCTCCGCTGCGATTTGTTCAAGCCGCCACCGCGAAAGGGCGATCAGTTGAGCTTGCTGTAAAGCAAGAGCTCAGACTGGCCTCCCTGCCCGCGGCGTAAGTGAGATCGCTTCCTGGCGCATCGCTCCTCCACCAGTGTCATCATTGTCGATCCAGCGCGTGACTCCCACTCCCCGTCATCCCGGCGAAAGCCGGGATCCAGGGGCAACCTGCGAGGTCTCAGCATGCGGCCCCTGGATTCCGCCTTTCGCCGGAATGACGAGAGGGAGGAAAGCCGAACCGCCTCAGAAATCGAAATTATTGATGTTGTCCTTGGTGAAGATGAAAGGCGCGCCGAGCAGGACTTCGCTGCCGTTGATGATCTGCAGCTCGCCCAGCTTGCCCGCCTTGACCGAGGTGGCACCCGGCTTCAGATCGCCGTCCACCGCGGCGCGCAGCACATACATCGCCGCATAGCCGAGATCGATGGGATTCCACAGCACCACCGACTTCACGCAATCCTTGGCGACATAGGGCTTCATCGCATTCGGGGTCGCGAGGCCGACCACGGCGATCTTGCCGCAATTGCCGGATTGGGTGACGGCTTCGGCGGAGGCCGGCGTGGCCACGCTGGTCATGCCGAAGATGCCCTTCAGATTC
>DATHQQ010000556.1:0-4473 GCA_035482595.1 Verrucomicrobiia bacterium | reverse complement strand
GCTAAGTCCCTGCAAATCCCACGAAATCCCACAATAACGCGCTGACGGAGCACCCGCTGGGGATCATGCTGGCCCGCGATCTGATCTCGCGGGAGCAATATGAGGCGGGTTGCCAGTACGCCACGCTCTATATCCAGACCGTCGCCCCCGCCACCGTCAGCGTCGCCTCGCTCTATCGCAGGTTGCTGGCCGAGGGCGGGGGCGGGCAAGAGATCGAGGAAGAGGATCTGCGCCGGCTGCAGGCGCTGTTCCGCCTGGGCAAGAACCGGCTGCTGGCGGCGGGGCGGCGGGTCGCGGCGGCGACCGAGAACATCGCCGTCTTCGCCCGGCCGGCGCGGTTTCTCAGCCGGTCGGCGAATATGACGCTGAAGCGCGGCGCGGATTTTGCGGAGCTGCAGGCGGTGCTGGATGGGCTCTCGGTTCTGGTCGCCTGCTACGGGCGCGGTGCCGGAAAGCGAGGGCGGCTGGAGATGCATCGAGCGCCCAGCATGCAGCGCGGGGCGCGGCGGCCCGCGAGGTGAGTACGGCCACCCCCACCCCGACCCTCCCCCCTCAAAGCGCGCGCCTTACGGCCCGCAGGGGGAGGGGGAAGAAAATAGCGGCGGCAGTCAGCGAGACATGTACATGCCCGAGCGCTGTCGCGGGGATGACGGAAGAAAGAAGGGCGGGGGCTGGCTTACTTCGCCTCCGCCCCGATCGCCGCCAGCGCCGCGCGGGCGCATTCCATGTCTTGGCTGTAGTGGCCGCCGCTGAGGCCGATGGCGCCGACGATCTCGCCGTCGAGGTGGATGGGGAAGCCGCCGCCGAAGACGACGAGGCGCGGGGTGTGGGTGATGCCGTGGAGGAGCGGGGGGTCGTTCTTGATGAATTCGAACCAGGCATGGGTCGGCATGCCGAAGGAGGCGGCGGTATAGGCCTTGTTGGTGGCGATCTCGATGGAGAGTTTGGGCGCGCCATCCATCCGGCGAAAGGCCTTGAGGTCGCCGACCTCGTCGGTGACGGCGATGCACATCCTGAGGCCGAGCTCGGCGGCTTTCTTGGCGGCGGCCTCGACCGCCTGCTCGGCGGTCTTGGCATCGATGCTTCGCTTTACGATGGTGGTCATGCGATTTCTCCTCCCTGGGTCGGTCTGTTGCGGCGCTCGCCCGGCCATCGGCACCGTGATCAGGCGATCACGACGGCAATTTACGCCCCTCTGGCCGCGTCTCGGCAAGTCGGATGGCCCCCCGGCCCCGGGTCGCGCTACGAGGATTTGGGGCATTTTTGGCCGGACGGCGGATCACAAAATGACACCAGACGGCGCTCATGCCGGGAGGCACCTTGGGCGGAGGCCGCCCGCAGCGGCCGTCCCGACCGGCGGGAAGACCGGCCACAGGCGCGTGATGTTAGACCTCGCAGCCAATACGAGCAGTTTTACCCGTATCGCGCGAAGCCTTGTGCTTCACAACAAGGCCCGCATCTTTCCCCAGACTCCTGAGCTCGTCGAGATTCTGGACATCGAGCTCGGCCGGCCGAGATTCATCCGGGAGGATCGCTATCACTGCCGGCTCACCCTTCACTATCGCATCGATGGCTTGGCCGGCTCGATGCGGATGTGGCTGAAATTCCGGCCGCAGCTCCATACCCTCCTGCCGGTCCTCGACGCCTATAATGAGCGGCTGAACGGCCAGGTCTTTCCGCGCGCCTATTTCGCTTGGTGCGCGCAGGACAGGGGCACCGCCGTGCTGGCGACGGCCTATGTTCGGGGCGCCACGCTCCGCAACAAGCTGCTGATTCTGGCGCCGCTGCGCCAGACCGCGCGGCTCCGCCCTGTCTTCCGCTCGACCGGGGCCAAGATGCGGCGGTTTCACGACGCTTTCGTGAGCTCGGAATCGATCGAGGTGGCCCCCCTCCTGGAGAGTACCGGCGCGCTGCTTCGGGAGACCGCGTATTTCTCGGCGCCGGAAAAGGCATCGGTGCGAGCGCATCTCGAGCGCTACGGCGGGGCGCTTACCTTGCCGAGGCTGCCGGCCGTCCAGGTGCATAACGACTGGATCCTGCGCAACATCATCGTGGCGGCCGACGGCGTCGACTATGTCGTCGATTTCGATTCCATGCGGGCGCGGGCGGATCTGCGCTGGCTCGACGTGACCTATCTCCTGCTCAATATCGAGAGCCAGATAAAATGGTTTCCGCTGCTCACGGCCGGAATGCTGGCCGAGCTGGCGCGCGAATTCTGGCGGGGCTATGTCGGCGATGACGGGCTTCCCGACGGCCTTTCGCGGGAGCAGCTGGGCGCCATTCTCTACGTGGTTCGCCTGCGATATCTGCTGGGAGGCGCTACACGGCCGGCCTATTTCAGCATGATGGACGGGCCGCTGGATCATCGGGCGCTGCGATCGGTCAAGCAGAGCGTGGTAAGCGGGCGCGCGGTGCAGTTCGATCTCTGGGAGGGCGCGCCCTAGGGCTCGCGGAGTCAGTGCCCGTGATGGCCGCCGTGGCCCCCATGGCCGCCCTGGCCGCCGCCCTGGCCGCCGCCCTGGCCGCCGCCCTGATCGCCCTGGCCATCGGAGTCGCCAGAATTATCGCCGCCCGAGCCCGCGGCGCTGCCCGCATTGGCGTTGCCATCGGACTCGTTGCCGCCGCCGGCGGTCCCGCCGGTGCCATTTCCTGCCTTCGCCGCTCCGCCACCGCCGTCGCTGCCCGAACCGGCCGCATTGGAGTTGCCATCGGACTCGTTGCTGCCACCGCCGCCGGCGGCCCCGCCGGTGCTGTTTCCTGCCTTCGCCACGCCGCCACCCGCGCCGATGCCCGGACCGGCCGCGCCCGGGCGAGCGGGGGAGGGGGCGTTGCCCAGCTCCGTCCCGCCGTCGCCGAAGGCGCCGGTAACGGTGTCGCTTGCGTTTACCGGGCCTGTGGAAGAGTCGGGTTCGGTGGGGTCGCTCGCGGCAATCGGGCTCCTCCATTCCGCCGGGGCGAAGGAGACCCGTGGAGGCTGCGGCGCTGCCGCGGCACTTGGGCCGCCGGCGGGAAGGGAACCCGAGTTCGCGGCGCCGAGGGCTATCGGCGGCGGCGCGGCGGATGGGGCGGACACCTGGTCTATCGTCACGCCACCGACGCCGGTTCGATCGGCGGCGAGGGGGCTTGTTTCCGGAGCAGCCAGGTCGACGGCAACCCGGTCTGTCGGGATCTGGCTCGCACCCGGCGGGCTCGCGGGGCCAGAGACGGTGGG
Organism: Verrucomicrobiia bacterium; assembly: GCA_035482595.1. Classification (GTDB taxonomy): domain Bacteria; phylum Pseudomonadota; class Alphaproteobacteria; order Dongiales; family Dongiaceae; genus DASXQK01. The sequence goes on along the minus strand of DATHQQ010000556.1, from coordinate 1,262 downwards.
GGAGAACCCCACCGCCGCGCTCACGGCGAGGGCCAGCGACAGCCCGGTGCCGGCAAGGAGCAGATTGGACGCCGGCCGATGCGCGACATTGTCCGGGTTCGCGGCAGGAACGTCGGAAACACCGTCAGCACTCATGGCAGGGACATCCTCCTCCGACTGGACTCAAGCCACCGCGCGGCCGAAAGATCCGGGAAGGCAACCTGGTTGCATCCCGAACGCGAAGATCCGCCGCTCAATCTGGAGAAGAATAGGATAGCCCGATCGGGCGCTGACGTCGAGAAGCCATCAGCGCCCGATCGGTAGGCCTGCTAAAGACCCAGGCCGCCCGCCGCCTTGCCGGCCCCCCCGAGGGCTCCGCCCGCCGCATTCCCGGCACCGGTCGCAGCACCTCCCACGGCGCTGCCGGCTCCGCCGCCAAGAGCGCCGCCGGCCGCGTTGCCCACTGATCCGGCCGCGCCACTCACTGCGCCACCGGCGCCCGCGGCAGCACCACTCACGGCACCGCCGGTGCCCGAGGCCGCGCCACCCGCGCCCGAGGCTACGCCGCCTGCGCCCGAGGTCACGCCACCTGCACCCGAAGCCACGCCGCCCGCGGTACTCGCGGCATTACCCGCCGTGCCTGCAGCACTGCCGGCGCCGGCGTTGGAAGCCACCGAGCCGGCGGCACCCGTGGCCGCGCCCGCCGCCGAGCCAACCGCGCCGGCCGCCGAGGGAGCACCGCCGACGGCGGCTCCGTGGCCGACAGAATCTGTCGAGACACCGCCCGGGACATCGACGCTGGTGTTGCTCGACCCCAGGCTGATGTTCGCCGCATTGACGGGGGTAGAGGTGCCGGGGGTGACGGTCACGGTGCTGTTCTGCCCCGAGAGCTGTGTTCCAACGCCCGCGCGGAGCAAGCTGCCGTCGCCGCTGTTCCTGCCGGAGCCGATGCGGGCACCGATCGGGCCGCCCTTTCCGGTATTCTGCCTCGAGGTGACGCCGGGGTTGTTGCCCGAGAAGGCGCCGACGCCAGCGAGGCTGCCGGTGCTGCGGTTGTTGCCCGAGACCACGCCCGCCCCGACGAGCCCGCCGGTGCCGCTGCCGTTGGGCGCCGCCACGCCGGCCCCGACCAGACTGCCCGAGCCGCTATTGCCGCCGGATCCGATGCTGGCGCCGACCAGCCCGCCGCGGGCGGAGTTCTTGCCGGATCTGGCACTGGCGCCCAGGAGGCTTCTGGTGCCGCTGCTCTTGCCCGAGCCCACGCCTGCGCCGAGGAGGCCGCC
>DATHQQ010000555.1:0-2937 GCA_035482595.1 Verrucomicrobiia bacterium | reverse complement strand
CTATGCCGGCTGGTGGATCCGCGCCGCCATGCAGGATCACATCCTGCGCAACTGGTCGATCGTGCGCACCGGCACCACCGCCGCGCAGAAGAGCCTGTTCTTCAACCTCCGCCGCCTGCGGGCCCGTCTCGCCGATCCCTCGCGCCTGGCAATGAGCGAGGGCGAGCTCGACCGCATCGCCGAAGCCCTCGGCGTGGCGCGTGCCGAGGTCGCCGCCATGGAGCAGCGCCTAGCGGGGGGCGATTCCTCTCTCAATGCCCTGATCGGCGAGGAAGGCGAGGACAGCTGGCAGGATCTGCTGGCCGATACCCGCCCCACGCCAGAGGAAGCCGTGGGGGATGCCCATGACGAGGACCGGCGCCGCGGCTGGCTGCTCAGCGCCCTCGGCCGGCTGCCGGCGCGCGAGCAGCGGATCATCCAGGCGCGCCAGCTCGTCGAGGAAGCGAAGACCCTGGAGGAGCTGGGCCGCGAGCTCGGTGTCAGCAAGGAACGCGTGCGCCAGCTGGAGCAGCGCGCGCTTGGCCGGCTGCGCAAGGAGGTTCTCGCTCTGGCGGGAAATATCCCGGGATTGGAAGCTACAACGGCCGCCGCGCCTTGAGGGCCGCCATCAGCGTCCCGTCATCGAGATAGTCGAGTTCGCCGCCCACCGGCAGGCCATGGGCGAGGCGGCTGACGGTCACCGGCAGGCCGGCGAGTCGGTCGGCGATGTAATGGGCCGTGGTCTGCCCCTCCACTGTCGCTCCCGTGGCGAGCACCACCTCTTGCACCGCCGGATCGCCGGCCCGGCGCAGCAGGCCCGCGAGGTTCAGCTGCTCCGGCCCGATCCCGTCGAGGGCGGAGAGCGTCCCGCCCAGCACGTGATAGCGCCCGCGATAAGTGGCGCTGCGCTCCAGCGCCCAGAGATCGCCGACCTCGGCCACGACGCAGATGACGGCGGGGTCGCGCTTCGGATCGCGGCAGATGGCGCAGGGATCCTCGCTGTCGAGATTGCCGCAATTGGCACAGCTCTTGACGCTGACGGCGGCTTCGGCCAGCGCCGTCGCCAAGGGCTGCATCAAGGAATCGCGCTTCTTCAGCAGATGGAGCGCGGCGCGCCGGGCCGAACGCGGCCCGAGGCCGGGCAGGCGCCCCAGTAGCTGGATCAGCCGTTCGAGATCACTGGCGGCCATGGGCTGTCCCTCGCCTGTGGGTGCGGTGCGCCCTTTCCCTCCTTCCGTCATCCCCGCGAAAGCGGGGATCCAGGGCCAACGGGCAAGGTCCTGCGCGTGTGGCCCTGGATTCCCGCTTTCGCGGGAATGACGATGAGGGGAAAAGTGGAACGACCCCGATCGAAGATCGCACTAAGCCCCGCCTCAGAACGGCAGCTTCATGCCGGGCGGCAGGGGGAGGCCGCCGGTGAGCTTGCCCATCTCCGTCGCCGTATACTCATCGACCTTGGATTTCGCGTCCTTGGCCGCGGCGATGATGAGATCCTCCAGAACCTCGATCTCCGCCGGATCGGCGAGCTTGGGATCGATCTTCAGACCGCGCATCTCGCCCTTGCCGTTGAGGGTGACCTTGACCATGCCGCCGCCCGCTTGGCCCGTCATCTCGACGCGCTCGAGCTCGGCCTGCATCTCCGCCATGCGGCTCTGCATCGCCTGGGCCTGCTTCATCAGCTGTCCGAGATTCTTCATGCTTGCTCGATTCCTTAATCCTGCTCTGCCGCGGGCTCTTGTTCGCCGGCCTCCTGTTCCCCTGCCTCCGATTCGCCGGCCGCTGCCGGGGCCGCCGGCGCCAGCAATTCCCGCACCGCCTCGACGACGCTGCCCGGAAAGGCGGCCAGCGCCGCCTGCACCAACGGGTGGCGCTCGGCGGCCTCGCGCTCGGCATCGATCGCGGCCTGGGCCTGCTGCTCAAGGCTGGGGGCACCGGCTTCGCCGGAGACCGAGACGACCCAGCGCCGGCCGGTCCACTCCGTCAGCCGCGCGCCCAGGCGATTGGCGAGATTGGTCGGCGCCTGAGGTCCCGGCCGGAACTCGATCCGCCCGGGCTCGAAATGCACGAGATGGACGTGGCGCGCAAGGTTGGTACGCAGGATCAGATCGCCCTGGGCGTCCGCCAAGGCCACGATATCAACGAAGCTGAGCGGCGCCAGGCTTTGGACCGCCGGCTCCGCCTGGCTCATGGTCGGCGCCGGGTGCGGGCTCTCCTCGATCGCCACCGCCGTTCGGCCCGCCGCCGTGGCCCCCGAACTTGAGGCCGAGGGGCTGGAGGCCGAGGCGCTGGGGCCAGAGGCAATGGGGGCCGAGGCAGTGGGGGCCGAGGCAGTGGGGGCCGAGGTGCGGGGCGCCGGGCCGCTCAGAGCGGCCGGCGCCGCATTGCCGGCGGCACCCGCCTCCAGCAGGCGGCGGGCAAGCTCTCCCGGCGGCGGCATGTCGGCGGCATGAGTGAGGCGGATCAGCGCCATCTCGGCGGCCTGCAGCGGCGAGGGCGCGGCCTGGACCTCGCCGAGACCCTTCAGCAGCATCTGCCAGCAGCGCGTCAACACGGAGATCGAGAGGCGCCCGGCCAGCTCGCGGCCGCGCCGGCGCTCGATCTCTGCCGCCGCAGGATCATCGGCCGCCTGGGGCAGGAATTTGATCCGGGTCAACCAATGCGTGAGGTCAAGCAGATCCTGCAGCAGCAGCGCCGGATCGGCGCCGGATTGATAGAGCTCGGCCAGGATGGCCAGCGCCCCGGCCGTCTGGCCCTGCATCAGAAGATCGAAGAGATCGAAGAGCCGGCTGCGGTCGGCCAGACCCATCATGTCGCGGATCTGGTCCTCGCCGATCTCGCCGGCGACGCTCCCCGCCTCGCCCAGCGCCAGAGCGCGGTCGAGCAGCGAGAGCCCGTCGCGCACCGAACCGTCGGCCGCGCGCGCGATCAGGGCCAGCGCCCCCGGCGCCACCCGGGCGC
>DATHQQ010000554.1:0-2378 GCA_035482595.1 Verrucomicrobiia bacterium | reverse complement strand
CCCTGGCTCTTCGCCCTCTATATCGCGGCGGCCGAGCGCCAAGGGGCGGCGCGGGGCGCGCTCGCCGGTACGGTGCAGAACGACATCATCAAGGAGTATCTCTCCCGCGGCACCTACATCTTCCCGCCGGAGCCGAGCCTGAGGCTCAGCGCCGATGTCATCGTCTTCGCCTGCCGCGAGGTGCCGAAGTGGAATCCGACCAATGTCTGCTCCTATCACCTGCAGGAGGCCGGGGCCACGCCGGTGCAGGAGCTGGCCTTCGCGCTGGCCATCGCGATTGCCATCCTCGATGCCGTCAAGGCGACGGGCCAGGTGCCCGATGACGAGTTCGCCCAGGTGGTGGGCCGCATCAGCTTCTTCGTCAATGCCGGCATCCGCTTCATCACCGAGATCTGCAAGATGCGCGCCTTCGCCGAGCTCTGGGACGAGCTCTGCCGCGAGCGCTGGGGCATTGCCGACGAGAAGCTCCGGCGCTTCCGCTATGGCGTGCAGGTGAACTCCCTCGGCCTCACCGAGCAGCAGCCGGAGAACAACGTCTATCGCATCTTGCTGGAGATGCTGGCGGTCACCCTCTCCAAACGTGCTCGCGCCCGCGCCGTGCAGCTCCCGGCCTGGAACGAGGCGCTGGGCCTGCCGCGGCCCTGGGACCAGCAATGGTCGCTGCGCCTGCAGCAGATCCTGGCCTATGAGACCGATCTCCTGGATTACGAGGACATCTTCGACGGCTCCGGCGTGATCGAGGCCAAGGTCGAGGCCCTCAAAGCCGAGGCGCGGGATGAACTGGCGCGCATCGAATCCCTGGGCGGGGCCGTCGCCGCCGTCGAGCAGAGCTATATGAAGCGCAAGCTGGTGGAATCCAACAGCCGGCGCCTGGCCGCCATCGAGACCGGCCAGCAGAAGGTGGTGGGGGTGAATTGCTTCACCGAGAGCGCGCCTTCGCCGCTCACCGCCGGGGCGGATGGCGGATTCCTGGCGCTGGATCCCGAGGCGGAGCGGGCGCAGATCGCAGCACTCCAGGCCTGGCGCGATGCCCGCGACGGCGAGGCCTCGGCCGCCGCCTTGGCCGCGCTCAAATCCGCCGCGCGCGACGGCCGCAACATCATGGAGCCTTCCATCGCCTGCGCCCATGCCGGCGTCACTACCGGCGAATGGGCGGCGGCCCTTCGCGAGATCTATGGCGAGTACCGTGCCCCCACGGGCGTGGGGCGCGCCGCGACCATCGGCAGCGGCACGAGCCTGGCGCCGGTGCGCGAGGCCGTGGAGCGAGTCTCTGCCCGGCTGGGCCGCCGGCTCAAGATGCTGGTGGGCAAGCCCGGCCTCGACGGTCATTCCAACGGCGCCGAGCAGATCGCGGTCAGGGCGCGCGACGCCGGGTTCGAGGTCGTCTATGAGGGCATCCGCCTGACGCCGGCCCAGATCGCCAATGCGGCGCTGGAGGAGGGCGTGCATGTCGTCGGCCTCTCCATCCTCTCCGGCAGCCATGTGGCGCTGGTGAGCGAGGTGCTGGCTCGGCTGAAGACCGCGGGCCTCGGCGCCGTTCCGGTGGTCGTCGGCGGCATCATCCCGCCGGAGGATGCGGCCCTCCTGAGCGAAGCGGGCGTGGCCCGCGTCTATACCCCCAAGGACTACGACCTCAACGCCATCATGGCCGACATCGTCGCCCTCATCGATCAGGGCAGCCGCGAGGCGGCATAGGCCTCCTAGAGGCGCAAATCTTTCATTGCAGGCTGCCCTAGAGCAAGATCGGGTCAGCTTGAATCAAGCTGACCCGTGAATCTTGCTTCACTTGAATGATTAGAGCCTGATTCACGTCTCAAGCCGCTTCGGCTTGAGACGATCGGACTCTAGGCGGGTGCGGCCCGAAACCCCTCCAGGGTGTCGGCATCCCTGAGGGCAGGGAACAGCCGCATCCAGAGCAGCGCGACGAAGATCGTGCCGGCCCCGCCGAGGATCACCGCCGGCACAGCGCCGAAGAGGGCGGCGGTGACGCCGGATTCGAACTCGCCGAGCTGATTGGAGGTGCCGACGAAGAGCGAATTCACCGCGGCGACCCGCCCGCGCATCCTCTCGGGCGTGCCGATCTGAACCAGGGAGCTGCGGATCACCACGCTGATGACATCGGCCGCGCCCATCACCACCATGGCCGCCACCGATAGCCAGAGCCAGCGCGAGAAGGCGAAGAGGATGGTGGCCAGGCCGAAGAGGATAACGGCGCGAAACATCGTGCGTCCCACCCGCTGGCGAAGCGGCCGGTGGGCCAGCAGCACCGACATGGCGAGCGCGCCCATGGCCGGGGCCGAGCGCAGCAGGCCCAGGCCCCAGGGCCCCGTATGCAGGATGTCGCGGGCGAAGACGGGCAGCAGGGCCGTGGCGCCGCC
>DATHQQ010000553.1:0-2645 GCA_035482595.1 Verrucomicrobiia bacterium | reverse complement strand
CTGACCTTCAGCCGGGCGCTGGCGACGGAGCTCGGCGCCTATAAGATCACGGTCAATTCCATCTGCCCGGGCCTGACCGATACCGAAGGCGTGCAGCAGACGCCCCACAAGGAGGCCTTCGGCTTCGTCGACATGCTGCAGGCGATCAAGGGCCGCGGCGTGCCCACGGACATCGTGCCCGCCGTCGCCTTCCTCGCCTCGGAGGAGGCCCATTGGATCACCGGCCAGGCGCTCAATGTCGATGCCGGGATGGTGCGCTGGTAGGCTGCAACATTCTCTGTCGTCATTCCCGCGAAAGCGGGAATCCAGGGCCACAGGCTCCGACCTCGCCTGTGGCCCCTGGATCCCGGCTTTCGCCGGGATGACGGAAGAAGGAATTCGGCTTTCGCGGAGATTGCCCTAAGCGTAAAAAGCCGTCCCCGTCTGATAACCCTTGAAGCTCTCAAGATCGTGGGAATAGAAGAGCTCGGCATCGTGCTCCGCCGCCAGTTCCTTCAGCCGGCGCATCGACTTCAGGCTCGCCACCGGATCGAGGTGGAAGCTCGAGATGCACATCATGTCCATGCTCTTCTTGCTGTAGCACGCATCGGCCGTGAACAGCATGGGGCGACGGCCCTTCAACTCGACCATCAGGCTGTAATGTCCGGCGGTATGGCCCGGGGTCTCGAACAGCCGTAGGCCCTTGGCGATCTCCTGATCGCCGGTCAGGGTCTGGAATTTGGGCGTGAACATGTCGAGGGCAGGATCGGGCGGCAGCTGCACGCCCTTCTGCTTGGCGATCTCCGGCGAGAAGGTGAGATCGGAATAGCCCAGATACTCGAAGGGCTGGCAATTTCCGCTCGCCTCCAATTCCTTCGCATGGCAGATGGTGCAGGCTTCGTGCAGATGCTTGTTCCCGCCGCAATGATCGAAATGGTAATGCGAGTTGATGACGTAGTTGATATCGCTGGTCTTCAGCCCGAGCTTGGCGAGCTGGCCGGGAATCGTCTGGGCCGCGTCCTGGATCGGCTTCTCGAAGGGCAGCACGCGCATCACATGATCGAAGTCATAGCCGGTGTCGAACATGTAGCGGCCGTCCTGATGCTCGATCAGCACGGCGTAGCAGGGAAAGCGGATTTCACCGCCCGGCCCGCGGTTCCAGAAGGCGTGGTAGCCGTCGATGACCAGCGTTCCCCCGTCGAGCAGATAGACTTTGGTATCGGACATCTTCGGATCCTCCCCTCTCCCTGTTGTTCCTATCCTCGGTCGCCGCGCACATAGGGCAGACCGAGCGCCGGCGGCAGCACGCTGTGACGGGCGAAGATTACCAGAACCAGCATGACCATGGCGAAGGGCAGCATCTGCACCACATCGGTTGGGATATTGATCCCCGCCACCTGCAGGGCCGTGGTCAGGGCCAGGCTGACCCCGAAGAGCGCCGCGCCCAGCAGCACCCAGACCGGCCGGCCGCGGGCCAGCATGGCGAGCACGATGCCGATGAAGCCGGCCCCGCCGGTCATGAAGGGCACGAAGAGCCCGGCGCCGACATTGGCCATATAGGCCCCGCCGACCCCCGCCAGGAAACCGGTCGCCAGCACCGCCAGCGAGCGCGTCCGGATCACGTTGACGCCGGCTGCATCCAGGGCGGCGGGCTTGTTGCCCGCGGCCTCCAAATTCAACCCGACATAAGTCCGCCGGAAGAGCCAGCCGAGGCCGATCACCAGGAGCACCGCCAGATAGACGACGATATTGTGGCTGAATAGCCCCTGGCCCAGTACCGGGATCTGGTTCAGCAGCGGCAACTCGACCACCGGGGCGGCGGAAAGACGCGGGTAGGTGCGGCTGAACTGGAAGAAATGCAGCAGCGCCGTCAGCCCCTCGACGCCGATGGTGAGCGCGATGCCGATGACGATCTGGTTCAGCCCGAAGCGGATGCAGAACAGCACGACGAAAAGCGCGACCGCCATGCCCCCCAGCCCGCCGGCAAGGAAGCCGAGATCGAAGGAGCCAGTATAATAGGCGGCGACGAAGCCCGTATAGGCGCCGAAGAGCATCATCCCTTCGATGCCGATATTGAGCACCCCGGCCTTCTCCGAGATCTGCTCGCCGAGCCCGGCCAGCAGCAAGGGCACGCCCGCGGTCACGGCGCCGAAGAGGAGCGAGACGAGGAAGGGTTGGGTGAGGAGGGCTTCCATGACTCAGGCCGTCCGCCGCTTGCGCCGCAGGAAATCGAGATATTCGACCAGCGCCAGGAAGATGAGCAGGAGCGCCACCAGCACCAGCACGAAATGCTGCGGCACGCCCACGCGCCGTGCCGCGCTCTCGCCCCCGATCATCAGCGCCGAGAAGAACAGGGTGAAGCCGATCACGGCATAGCCGTTGAAGCGGGCGAGAAAGACGATCGGCACCACCAGCAGGCCGAAGGCCGGATTCCAATCCGCGCGCACCGTGCCCCAGACGCCCAATATCTCCACCGAGCCCGCGAGCCCGATGAGCCCGGCGCTGAGCGCGAAGGTGGCAACGGTGAGCCAGGCGACATTGAGCCCGGCATGGACCGCGGCGGCAGGATTGGCGCCCACAACCTGGAGCTTCAGCCCGAAGGCGGTGCGGGTCATCATGAGGTGCACCAGGATCACCACCATCACGGCGATCAACAGGCCGCTATG
>DATHQQ010000552.1:0-6464 GCA_035482595.1 Verrucomicrobiia bacterium | reverse complement strand
CATCGTGCTGATCCTGGGCCACCGAGATCGCCTGCTGATCGGCGACGATCTGGGCCTGGGCCTCGTTGATCTCCGCCTGCTGCTGATCGACGACCAGGCGGAAAGGAACCGGATCGATGGTGAAGAGCGGGTCGCCTTTCTTGACCGGCTGATTGTCATGGACATAGAGGGAGATGATGGGCCCCGTCACCTCGGGGGCGACCGCGACCAGATCCGTGCGCACATAGGCATCGTCGGTATAGGCGACGAAATATGTTGCGATCTCATAGGCGAGGAATGCCGCGACGACGACGCCGACCACCAGCAGGACCCGTGCACGCCGACCCATGGGTCTCCTCTTCTATTGGTCGGCGGCTCGCCGACAAGTCAGCCTAGGATAGCAGGACATCCCTTACGAATTTGACTCCGGGATATGCGAGGGTCAGGAGCAGATAGGCCGCCAGCACGAAGCGCGTCGCCCGCCGGCCCCGAAGCCCCGTGCTCCAATTGAGCCAGAGCAGCAGGCCGATGACGACAAAAGCGAGGAGCGAGAACAGCGTCTTGTGATCGAGGACCAGGAGCCGGCCCGACATCAGATATTGCGTCGCCATGCCGCTGAGGACGCCGACCCCCAGCACGACTTCGGCTGCGGCGAGCAGGGAGGTGAACAGCCGCTCGCCATCGGCGACGGCCGGCAGTCCCTGCAGCAGCGGGCTGTTGCGCTTCTGCTTCAGCGCCCGCTCCTGGAGCAGCACCGCGATGCCGGCAACGGCGGCAATGGTAGCCAGCCCGTAGGTTGCGACCGAGACCACGATATGGAGATCGAGCCAGGCGGCCGAGTTCGTCGGCGGCAGATGCTCGGACGGGACCGCAGCGAAGAGCGCGCCGGCGGCGCTCATCACGAGAGAGTAGATGGCCAGCAGAGGCAGCAGGCGCCAGGCGGTCTCGTTGAGAGCGGCGACAACGGCAAAGAGGACCATGGCCGCGGCCACGCTGGCCCAAAGCGCGCCGGAGAGGCTCGGCAGCCAGCCATCGGCGTTCCGCTGCACGACCACCACCGTGGGGCCGGCCACCGCCAAGGCCATCGCGACCCAAAACAGGATGTCGCGCTGGGGCCGGGGCCGCAGCAGCAGCAGGCATGCCGGCAACAGCGCCAGGATCGCGAGAATCTGGATCAGCATGGGCGAAGCGCTACAGAGAAAAAGCCCGCTTGGCAAGCCTCGGGCGGGCGCACTACCCTCGCCCCATGTCCGCTCTCCCGAGCCCCGCTCCCGACGCCGGCGTGACCGCCGCGCTCATTGTCGCCGCCGGCCGGGGACATCGACTGGGCGGCGCCATGCCCAAGCAATATCTCCCCCTCGCCGGTCGGCCGGTCCTGCGTCATAGCCTGGAAACCTTCGTCCGCCATCCCGCCATCGGCGCCGTGCGGGTAGTGATCCATCGTGACGACCTCGACCTCTACGGCGCGGCGGCTGAGGGCCTCGATCTCCTGCCGCCGGTGGAGGGCGGCGCCACCCGTCAGGAGTCGGTGCGCCTCGGCCTGGAGAGCCTCCATCACATCAACCCAGCTCGGGTGCTGATCCATGACGCGGCCCGCCCCTTCGCCGATGCCGCGCTCATCCGGCGCATGATCGCAGCTCTCGACGCTTCGCCCGGCGCGATACCTGCGCTGCCCGTCGCCGATACCATCAAGCGGGGGGCCGAAGGGGTGATCGTGGAGACCGTGGATCGCCACGCCCTCTGGCGCGCCCAGACTCCCCAGGCCTTCCGCTATGGCGAGATCCTGGCCGCTCATCGGGCGGCCGCCGGCCGCGAGCTCACCGACGATGCGGCAGTGGCCGAGGCCGCCGGCCTCGCCGTTGCCCTGGTGCCGGGCGCGGAGGAGAATTTCAAGGTGACGACCGAGGCCGACCTCAGCCGGGCCGAGCGCATCCTGGCGCCGGGCGCCGATATCCGCTGCGGCAATGGTTTCGACGTGCATCGCTTTGGACCGGGGAGCCAGGTGATGATCTGCGGCATCGCCATTGCTCATGACCAGGGTCTGGAGGGCCATTCGGACGCCGACGTCGGGCTCCATGCGCTGACCGATGCCATCCTGGGCGCCATCGGGGCCGGCGATATCGGCCAGCATTTCCCGCCCGGCGATCCGCGCTGGCGGGGTGCCGATTCCAGCCATTTTCTCGCTCACGCCGCCGCCCTGGTCGCCAACCGCGGCGGCCGGCTGCTCTCCCTCGACGTCACCATCATCTGCGAACGGCCCAAGATCGGCCCGCATCGCGCCGCCATGATCCGCCGCATTGCCGAGATCCTCGGTCTCGAGCCATCGCGGATCAGCGTCAAGGCGACGACCACCGAGGGCCTGGGTTTCACCGGGCGGCGCGAGGGCATCGCCGCCCAGGCGACGGCGACGGTCGCCCTGTGATCCGCGCTGCATGATGACAAGGAGGGCGCCATGAAAGATCCCGCGGCCCTGCTCGAGCGCTATCGCAAGGCGGGCCGCCGCCTGGCCACGGCGGAATCCTGCACCGGGGGCATGGTCGCCGCGCGGCTCACCGACATCGCCGGCTCCTCCGACGTGGTGGAGCGCGGCTTCGTGACCTATTCCAATGAATCGAAGATCGAGCTCCTCGGCGTCTCGGCCGAGCAGCTCGGCCATTACGGCGCCGTCAGCGCTCAGGTCGCCCGCGCCATGGCGGAAGGGGCCTTGGCCCATTCCCGGGCCGATATCGCCATATCCGTTACCGGCATCGCCGGCCCCGGGGGTGCTGTGCCAGGCAAGCCCGTCGGGCTGGTCTATCTCGGCCTCGCCGCCAAGGGCCGCGAGACGCGGGTGGAGCGCCAGCACTTCGAGGGCGATCGCCAGATGGTGCGGGCCGCGGCCCTGGACCGCGCCCTCGAACTCCTCGATTCGGCCCTCGACTGAGCCCGACCGGCAGGAGGATCCATGGCCGATTCTCCGCCACCGAGCGATGGTCTCAAGCCCCTCGACTCCCTCGCCGTCGATGTGCTGACCGACAACGTCAGCGATACCTATGTCAGCAAGACATTGTTCGCCGTCTCCGAATTCGCCAACGTCATCCGGGGCGGCGCCACCGTCATCTCCGGCGAGACGCTGCTCACGGCCAATCTCGGCTATGGTTTGCGGCTCGTGTCGGGCGCGGGCAGCGTCCGCCATACCATGCTGTTCGATACCGGCACCGAGGGCGCCGCCTTCATCCGCAACTGCGCCAATCTCGCCATCAAGCTGGGCGATGTGGAATGCATCGCCGTGACCCATGGGCATTGGGATCACATGGGCGCGCTGATCGCCGCCCTCGACGCCATCGCCGCTGAAGGCGGCCGGGCGAGCGTGCATGTGAACCCCGGCATGTTCAACGAGCGCGGGGTCGAATTGGCCGGCGGCAAGATCATCCCCGTCGCCAATGTCCCCTCGCCGGCGGAAATGGCTGCCCATGGCGCCGATGTCGTCAACGACCCAAAGGAGCGCCTGCTGCTGGATGGGCATTTCTACTACAGCGGTGAGATTCCCCGCGTGTCGTCCTTCGAGACCGGGCGCACCGATCATCTCTGCCGGCCCAACAGCCAGGCGCCCTGGCAGCCCGACCCTTTCCTGATGGACGAGCGCTTCGTGGCCGCGCATCTGCGTGGGCTGGGGCTGATCGTCTTCAGCGCCTGCTCCCATGCGGGAATCGTCAATGTCTGCACCGATGTCCACAAGCTCTTCCCCGGGATCCCCATCCATGCCGTCATGGGCGGGCTGCATCTGGGCGGCGTGATGGAGCACATCATTCCCCAGACCGTCGAAGCGCTGCGGCCCTTCGACATCAAGAACATCATCAGCGGCCATTGCACCGGCTGGCGCGCGCTCCACGCCTTGGCCGACGCCTATGGCGACAGGGTGAGCCAATCGGCGGTGGGGACCAGCTACAGCTTCGAAGCGGCGAAGTGATTCTTGCCATGCTGCCCGGCATGACCGCCCTGTCTCCCCCGTCATTCCCGCGAAAGCGGGAATCCAGGGCCCCAGGCTCCGTCGCTCGCCCTGGATGCCCGCTTTCGCGGGCATGACGGAAAGAGAAAAACCGCATGAGCGCCCGCCTGCCCGTCACCATCGTCACCGGCTTCCTCGGCAGCGGGAAGACGACCCTCGTTAACCATCTCCTGGCGACGCGGCACGGGCTCAAGATCGCTGTCATGGTCAACGAGATCGGCGAGATCGGGATCGACCATGACCTCATCATCTCGACCGGCGAGGGTATGCTCGAGCTCAGCAACGGCTGCATCTGCTGCTCCATCAACAACGATCTCGTCGATGCCGTCGCCCGCCTGCTGCAGCGGGGCGAGGCGCTGGATCATCTGATCCTCGAGACCACGGGCCTCGCCGATCCGCTGCCCATCGCCCTCACCTTCCTGCGCCCCGAGTTCCGCAGCCGGCTCCGGCTAGATGCCATCGTCACCACGGCCGATGCCGCGAATTTCAGCGTCGATCTGTTCGAGAGCGAGCCGGCCCGCCATCAGCTCCGCTACGGCGACATCATCCTGCTGAACAAAGGCGATCTTGCCGGCGCGGCGGCGCTGGATGAGGTGGAGAGAAAGATTCGCGGGATTAAGGAGGAGGCCCGCATCATCCGCACGAGCCGCTCGCAGGTGCCGCTATCCCTGATCATGGGTCTCGGCCTGTTCCAGGAGAAGTCGGTGCAACCTCACGACCACCGGGATCACGACGACCATGATCATCTGGCGAATGACGGCTTCACTTCGATTTCCTTCCTGAGCGACCGGCCCTTCGCGCTCCAGCAATTCCAGGACTTCCTCGACAAGCAGCTCTCGGCCTCGGTCTTCCGCGGCAAGGGCATTCTCTGGTTTGCCGAAAGCGAGCGCCGCTTCGTCTTTCATCTCGTCGGCGGCAGGTTCTCGCTGGACGAAGGCCCCTGGCCCGGGCCGCGCCAGAACCGCCTGGTCCTGATCGGCCGCGAGCTCGACGGCGCCTCGATCCGCGATCGGCTGGAAGATTGCCTGGCGCCGGCGGCTGGCCTCGAACGAGCCGCCGGTTGAGCGAGCCGAACCGGCGGATCTTCGGTCTCGATTTCAGCGGCGCCGTCGATGCGGGCAGGCGTGCCTGGCTCGCCGAAGGTCGCCTCGCCCGCGACGGGCTCGAGATCCTGAGCTGCAGTCCGGTCTCGGCACTCCCCGGCGGGGCGATCGACCGGGCGACCGCGCTTGCCGCCTTGCGCGCCTTCATCGCCGGCATGCCCGATGCCATCATCGGCTGCGACTTCCCCTTCAGTCTGCCCCGCGCCCATATCGAGGCGGCGAGCTGGCCGGAATTCATCGACGGCTTCCGCCACGCCGATGCGCTGGCCTTCTACGAGCATTGCCGCCGCGTGACCGGCGGCAAGGAGCCCAGGCGCGCCACCGATGTGGAATCCAAGACTCCCTGGTGCGCCTTCAATATCCGGCTCTACCGCCAGAGCTACCACGGCATGGCCGAGCTGCTGCGGCCTTTGGTGACGAAGGGCAAGGCTCTGGTTCTGCCCATGCAGGCACCCGCCGCCGGCCTGCCCTGGCTGATCGAGACCTGCCCGGCCTCGGCACTCCGGCATTTCGGCTGGCGGGGCAGCTACAAGGGCGCGGCGCTGGGCGACCAGCGCCGGCGCATCCTTCGGGGCCTGACGGAGGCCCGTCTGCTGCGGCCCCTGCGCCGGTCTTTACAGAAGCGGGTGACCGATGATTCCGGCGGCGATGCCCTCGACAGCATCATCGCAGCCATGGCGACGTCGCAAGCCTTGGCGGATATCGCAGCGGGTCGAGGCGTTGGCGATGTGTTGGAAGGCCGGGTCTATTACTGCTTGCGATAGCCCGCATTTTCACAGCAACGATCCGAGGGATCTCGTCCCACGGAGACCCCCTCACCCGACCCTCTCTACCATCGGGCGGCGAGGGCGATAGGCGCAGGTATCGTCTACTCCGCGGGCCGCAGGCCCCCATGGGGGGCCCCGTAGAGCTTCTGCGCCCGAGCTTCGAAGGCACCCACCATTCGGCGCACCGCCTCGTGGAACAGCATGCCGATCAGCCTTTGCAGCATGGCCGAGCGGAATTCGAAGGCGACATAGAAATCGATGCGGCAGCCGCCGTCCGCCGCTGGCTCGAAGCGCCAGCGATTGGTCATCTGCTTGAACGGCCCGTCGGCATAGGCGACCTCGATGGCGAGATGCTCGCGGTCGAGATGGACGCGGCTGGTGAAGCGCTCGCGGATCATCTTGAAGCCGATGATGAGGTCGGCGACGACGAGGTTCTCCTTGCGCTCGCGGATGCGCGCGCCGATGCACCAGGGCAGGAATTCCGGGTAGCGCTCGATATCGGCGACGAGGTCGTACATCTGCTCCGGGCGATAGCCCAGCAGACGCTGCTCCGAATGGGTGATCATCGGGAGAAGGACTAGTCGGCGGGGGCGAGCCGGGCGAGGCGTGCCGCCCGCAGCCGCTCGA
>DATHQQ010000551.1:0-4701 GCA_035482595.1 Verrucomicrobiia bacterium | reverse complement strand
AGCCTGCCAGGCAGCTTCGCGAGATTTTGACCGATGGCCCTTGCCCGCACTACAAACGCTTCGCGGAGGATTCTACCTCTGGGATCAGCACTGAGTTGGGACCGGTCCAGCATTCTAGCCAATTGCCATCCGCCCACGCGGAATACTGAAGACCCGCCCAAGACGCGACGCATCAAATAACCCAAAAGGTTATTGCCTGGGAATTGCCGACGCCTAACAGCGCGATGCTAAGCAATTATGCCCCCGTGCAAAACATTCCGAGCGGCGACGAGTTTCCCAGAGCAAAAGTTTCGCCCCCCTTTGCGCGGAAGCTAATCCCCAGCTCGATTGCACATGCGATTGTTAAGCCTCTCACCAGGAACTCCACATATCGCTGGCCGAGTCGCTATATTCGGATAAATAATTGTATGCCAAGCCCGTCTGGATCAGCAAGGGGCACAGGGAGAAGACGATCGAGTTGCGGTAATGGTTGTTAAGCTAACCCACGGGTGCAAAAATTCTGTTTGGTGGGCGCGGCGCTGTTAGAAAACTCTCCGAGTTCGCAATCGGGGAAGACACAGCAAAGGCGACTGCCGACAATTTCACGGCCGCACTAGCCTCGTTCACCGACCTCGTCGCAATGTTGGAACAGACGGTCGGTCTCATGGGTCAAGCGGCCAGGCAAGTCGAAATGGAATTCGGCCGCGGCCTGTACCCGCTCGACGAACTGGTGCAGATAGAAGGCGGTATTGTCCTCCTCCAGATGATCGTGGAGCAGGAACCAGTCGGAAAGCTCCAGCATCCGCTCGATCTCGTCGCGGAGCATCTGCCAATAGGGCGTCGTCTCCTCGCGCCCGGCCCGGCGCAGCGAATCGAGCAGCCGGCGCGCCTGGTGCGCGGATTGCAGCGGATCGCCGATATGCCGGCAATGGTGGAGGATCATCTGGCGCAGGCTGTGCCAGGCGCTCCACCCCGGCAGAGTGTTGTAGCTGACGACCGCGATACCCCGGGGCGCCAGGCGTTCGCGACAGATCGCCAGGGTCTTCTCCTGCACCGCCGGGGGCACCCAGGAGAGAACCCCATGGGCGATGATGTAGTCGAACTCTCCGAAGCTCGAATCCACATCCATGATGGAGACGGTGCGCAACTCGATGTTCTTCAGCCCGAGATCGGTGATCTGCTGCCGTCCCATCTCGATCTGGCGCGCCGAAAGATCGATGCCGAGGAAGCTGCTCCCGGGATGATCGATCGCCATGGGGATGAGGTTGCCGCCCGAGGCGCCGCCGAGCTCCAGGACGCGGCAGCCATCGAGGGCGGCGGGCGTCAGGGCGAAGAGGCGCGCGATCGTCCGGAGATGGCGGATATGGCTGCGGGGAAAGGGATAGCTCTCATAAGGCACCAGATCGTAGGGATTGGGTGCCTTGCCGACCGTATCGGGTGAAGACCAAAAGCTGGTTTCGCGCATACCACACCGTTGCCCGGTGTGCCGCCCGAATCGACACGGCCGTGAATGAAGAAAAATTACAGGGCAGTGTCAGGCCCAGCAACCGCTTTGTCTGTACCATTCGGTACAAAGCTCCGTGATCGAGCCTATTTCGGCCCCGGCGGCGCCTTTTCGGAGGGGATGAGATCGGCGATTCGGCGGTCGATCTCGGCGATCTCAGCCTCGGCCGCATGGATGGCCTGCTGATAGGCGGCGGCCGTCTTGGGGCTCGCCCCCTGTTCGAGACAGCGGCGATAGCGGGCGATCAGCCCCTCGAGCGTTTCCAGGCGATCCTGCAATTCCGATGTGTTTTGCGGCGGAGCGAGCATGATCTCAGCCCGTCCCGTCGGCATGAAGGACGGCGGCGGCCCAAACCCCATGATCGAGATCCCGAGACAGGATCCCCCAGCTTGCTCTGCCCATCGGTTCAACGACCCCTCGTTGCCGATCAGCATCGATGTCGAACGCCGGCTGCTGCCGAAGTTCCCTCGTGCTTCCCCGAATGCGACCGATAGTCTAGCGCCGGCCGGCGATCCAGTCATCGACCAATCGGCGGGCGATGGAATCGCGCCGAGGCAGGCGGAAGGTCTCGTCCTCCGGCGAGGCCAGCAGCTCCTCGCGGGTGAACCAGCGGGCCATCTCCAGCTCATGCTCATCGACCTGGAACTGGTCGCCTTCGGCGACGGCGGTGAAGCCCAGCATGATCGAGGAGGGAAAGGGCCAGGGCTGGGAGGAATGGTAATTGACCTCGCTGAGGCGAAGGGAAACCTCCTCGGCCACCTCGCGCCGGACAGCGTCCTCCAGGCTCTCGCCCGGCTCGACGAAGCCCGCCAGCACCGAATGCATGCCCACCGGCCATTGCTTCTGGCGCCCCAGCAGGATGCGGCCCCGATGCTCGACCCGCATGATGACGGCCGGATCGGTGCGCGGATGATGTTCGGCCGCGCAGGCCGGGTTGGTGCAGCGGCGCATGTGCCCGGCCTCGCGGCTTTCCGTCGGGCTGCCGCAGACGCCGCAGAAACGGTGGCGCTGGTGCCAATGCATGAGCCCGCGGGCATAGGCCAGCAGCCCGCCTTCCTCGCGGGCGAGCAGCGGGCCGACGCTGCGCAGATCGGCGAAGCGCGCGCCTGGCAGCGCCGGCGGCTCCTCGCGATGGGAAAGGTCGGCGGCGAAGAGCGCCCGCTCGCCGATCAGCCCCAGCAAGGCGATCTCGCGCGCCTCGGCGAGCAGCGCGCCGCCCTCCGTGAGAGAGAGCAGGGCGGCCGCCGGGGACGGGGCCTCGAGGATCAGATTCTGGCCCCGCCAGACCAGCAGCAGCCGACTTGCCGGCGCGGCCATCTGATGGGCGAGCCAGGCTTCGTCGCGCCGATTCAAGGAGACGCGGTCGAGGGTCGGGGTGACGTAGAAATTGGTTTCCTGCATGACGTTAAACTCGCATGTCCGCAGCCGGGGAGGCAATCGCCGCCGGCGGGCGGAGGTGCTGATTCCCGCCCTCGATTCGCTCTTGCACCCCCGGCCCCCAGGTCCGATATTGGGGCCGGGAGGTCGGCGGCGGACGCGCGTCTCGCCAACCCGGTCAGGTCCGGAAGGAAGCAGCCGTAACGAGTTTCCGTGCGGGTCGCATGCCGGCCTCCCACCGCTCCCTCACCATCCGGGGTCCCGCATGCCGCAGTTCCGCATGAGCGTATGACCCCCGCATGAGCCGATGACCGACCAGCCCACCGCTCCTACGCCCTATCGTGTCCTGGCGCGGAAATACCGGCCCGCGACCTTCGCCGATATGATCGGGCAGGAGTCGCTGGTGCGCAGCCTGACCAATGCCATCGCCAGCGGACGCATCGCCCAGGGCTATATGCTGACCGGCGTGCGCGGCGTGGGCAAGACGACGACGGCGCGCATCCTCGCCCGCGCCTTCAACTGCATCGGACCCGACGGCAAGGGCGGCGCCACCGCCATCCCCTGCGGCCAATGCTCCCATTGCCTCGCCATCGCCGAGGACCGGCATATCGATGTCATCGAGATGGATGCGGCCAGCCGCACCGGCGTCGGCGATATCCGCGAGCTGATCGAGGGCGTGCGCTACGCCCCGGTCGAGGCGCGCTACAAGATCTACATCATCGATGAAGTGCACATGCTCTCGCCCCAGGCCTTCAACGCCTTGCTGAAGACACTGGAAGAGCCGCCGGCCCATGTGAAGTTCATCTTCGCCACCACCGACATCCGCAAGGTGCCGGTGACCGTGCTCTCGCGCTGCCAGCGTTTCGATCTGCGCCGGGTCGATGCCGAGGCGCTGGCCGGCTACTACGCCCGGATCGCCGCAGCCGAGGGCGCGCGGGTGGCCCCGGGCGCGCTTGCCCTGATCGCGCGCGCGGCCGACGGCTCGGTGCGCGACGGGCTCTCGCTGCTCGACCGCGCTTTGGCGCTGGGCGAGGAGGGCAGCGTCGCCGGCGAGATCGGCGAGGATCAGATCCGCGACATGATGGGCCTCGCCGACCGCAGCCGCCTGTTCGATCTCTTCGATCTCCTGATGCTGGGCCAGACGGCGGGGGCGCTCGCCATCCTGGCCGAGCTCTACCAATCGGGCGCGGATCCCGCGCTGCTGCTGCAGGATCTCCTTGACCTCACCCATTGGCTGACCCGGATCAAATTCCTGCCCCAGGCGGCCGACGATCCCGCGGCGGCCGAGATCGAGCGGAGGCGCGGCCGCGAGCTGGCCGGGCGGCTCTCGATCTCGGTGCTGACCCGTTGCTGGCAGATGCTGCTGAAGGGTCTGGGGGAAGTCCAGGCCGCGCCTTCGCCGCTGCAGGCGGCGGAGATGGCGCTGATCCGCCTCACTCATGCCGCCGACATGCCGCCGCCGGGAGAGCTTGCCCGCCGTCTGCTGGAGGCAGGCGCCGGCAGTGCCACACCCGCTGCTTCACCGGCCGCCCCGGCCGCAGCACCGGCGCCCATGAACGGCCCGGCGCCCCGCGCCTCGGCCGCGACGCAAGGCCCCGCGGCGCCGGCGGCCGGCCTGGCGGCGGTGGCGGTCGAGGAGAGCCCGCGTCCGGCACCGCCGACCATGGCCCAGGCCGAACCGGCCGTACAAAGCCTGGCGCCGCTCAGCTTCGTCGATATCGTGGCCTTGGCGGACGCCCAGGGCGATCTGATCCTGCGTACCAACCTTGCGCGCCACGTCCATCTCGTGCATTTCGAGCCCGGGCGGATCGAGTTCCGGCCGGGACCTCAGGCGCCGACCA